>PGZG01000235.1 GCA_002840115.1 Gammaproteobacteria bacterium HGW-Gammaproteobacteria-14
GGCCAATAACCGCCGCTAACTGGTGCTGGTTTTCTGCGACATTTAACAATCCAGTGTGCACGCCCATAAAACCACCGGGGAGGGCAAATGCATTGGCGCTGTTGTCGTCAAACAAATTGATTTCCCAGCGTTGCTTGCTGTCCATGGCGCTGGTCAGGGCGTCGGTGACGCACTGAACGTAGCGCACCTGAACGCTGTTTTTGGATAGCGGTGTTTCACTTTTTAGCTGCGAATAGGCCGCCAGTCCCATCTGGTCCATCTGGGCAGCAGGCATTAACAGCAACTGCCGCCGACCCAGCGGCGAAGTGGCGCAGGCATAGAGAAACACACACAGAAGGCTGACCAGCAGCCAACGGGACCGCAGCAGACGAGATACATGATGACCAGACGGCAAACTACCGGACATACCCATTACTCCCACTCGCGCAGGTGGCGACGGGCCACCAGCATCATCCAGATTGACCAAACGCCGCTGCCCATCAGGATCAGCAGACCAAATACGGAAATATCCCACAGTGTCGGTGCCACTCGGCCTGCTAGCAACAGGCTGCCACATAAAATGCCAGCAACGGTTAGCCAGGTTTGAATCAGGCGATACTGGGAGCGTTCCAGTCGTGCTACCAGTCGCTCAAGATGTCTTGGGTCAATGCCGGCGCCACTGCCGGTTCGGGGGCTGCCCTGTGCCGGTGGCGGCGCATAGATACGATCCACCATATCCAGTGCGCGCATGCCAAGGCTTCGGGCCAGACGGCCCGGGCTGTAGCGGATGCGAACCATGCGCTTGACCAACGGCTCCGCCTCGCTCATTACATCAAAGGAAGGATCCAGCACCCGGCCGAAGCCCTCCAGTGTGATAATGGCTTTAATCAGTAACGCAATATCGCTGGGCAAAATCAGGTCATGGTTGCGTAGCAAGCCAGTGATATCCAGCAGTAGAGCTGCCGCATCCAGATCCGCTAATGGAATACCGTAGTAGCGGGTAATAATGTCTTCGATGTCCGCAGTCATTTGCTCGAACTTGACCGGAATACCATCGGACCAGGATGCGAGTACGGCGGCACAGCCCTCCGGCTCCTGCATCACCACCGAGCGCATGATTTGTACCATCTGTTCCTGGCGGGCACGGGTCAGCTTGCCGACCATGCCATAGTCGAGCATGGCAATGCGATTGCCGGACAAGATCAGGAAGTTGCCTGGATGGGGGTCAGCATGGAAAAAGCCATCCTCCAGCGCCATTTTCCAGGCGACCATGGCGCCGCGCCGGGCAATCAGTTTGCGATCAAGGCCGGCATCTTCAATGCGGTCCAATTGTCGGGACGGAATACCGTCAATAAATTCCTGTACGGACAGGCTGGTAGAGGTGTACTCCCAATAGACTTTGGGGACCACCAGCCACTTGATGCTTTTCATATTTTGCCGAATGCGGTCGGCATTGCGGGACTCACTACTGAAGTCCAGCTCCCGATTCAGGGAACGGTCAAACTCACGCACCAGATCTACCGGCCGATAGCGACGGATTTCCACAGAGTTGTCTGCTGCCAATTTGGCGATTTGGTCAAGCAGGCGCAGATCTGATTGGATTCGCGAGCGAATACCCGGTTTCTGAATTTTCAGAACAACCTGTTCGCCATTGCGAGTAACCGCACGATGCACCTGACCAATAGACGCGACCCCGAGCGGGGTTGGGTCGATGCTGGAAAATGCCTTGTCCACCGGATAGCCCAGGCTTTTTTCAATGCGCGGAAGCAAGGTTTCAAAAGGAATCGGGCGGGCGGTGTCCTGTAATTTTTCAAACTCGGTGATCCAGTCCATAGGGAACAGATCCACACGGGTTGCCAGTATCTGACCGAGTTTCACAAAGGTGGGGCCCATTTCCTCCAATGCCCGGCGTAGTCGCTCTCCCGGTTCCATAGTGACCATGTCGCGATCCACGGTCTGTCGAACCAGCTTGCCGGCCTGCTCAAAGCTGCCCGCAAGCCCCAGGCGGCGGATCATATCGCCAAAGCCATATTTGAGCAGGATGCCGGTCAATTCATTCAAGCGGCGTAAATCACGGCCAGTATCAAGAATACTCATCAGATTTCCGTTTCAGAGGCAGACACAAGGGGCATCGCCAGCGATCACCCCCATGGATAGTAGCCCAAATAGTGTGTCCGCTGAATGGTAGACCGCTTATTGAAAAGGGGTTGGGCAGTGAAACTCCTGCCATAGACCGGTTGCCGGGTGATGCAAACCAAGAAAGCAAGCATGGAGCAGTAGCCTGGGTGATCTTGCCAGTACTTCCGGCGGCGCATACAGGTCGCAACCAATAATCGGATGGCCAATTTCACGCAGGTGAATACGCAGTTGGTGAGAGCGCCCGGTGACCGGCTCCAGCGCCACCAGAGTACTGTTATCCACGGTGTCTCGTTGTAATACCCGGTAGCGAGTGAGTGACGGTTTGCCGTCCACGCTGATCTTTTGCCGGGGGCGGTTCAGCCAGTCCGCCATGATTGGCAGGTCGATAGAACCGTGATCCTGCGCGATGAGTCCGGCCACGCGCGCCCGGTATTCCTTCTTTACTGTGCGCAACTGAAAGCCGCGGGATAA
>PGZG01000236.1 GCA_002840115.1 Gammaproteobacteria bacterium HGW-Gammaproteobacteria-14
GGCGCGTGCAGGTCGATGACCAGGTTGTGCGCGATGCGCGTCTGGACGTGGATCGTTTCATGATGGTGAGCCTGGACGGCGTGACTTTAAAACTACCCACGGCGGCCCATTACCTGATGATGAACAAGCCAACGGGTTATCTGAGCGCAACCAGCGATGCGCAACACACGACGGTGATGGCCCTGCTGCCGGAGCATCTGCGTGAGATACTGCACATTGGTGGGAGGCTGGATCGCAGTAGCTCTGGGCTGCTGATCCTGACCAACGACGGACTCTGGTCGCGGCGTCTGACCGCGCCGCAGGTGAAAATCCCCAAGGTTTACCGAGTCACCACCGCCGAGCCGATTTCCAGCGAGAGCGCCAGCCGCTTTGCCGAGGGCATCTATTTCGCGTTCGAGGATATCACCACCTCACCCGCGCAACTTGAATGCCTGGGCCCAAGCGAAGCACGGCTGAGCATTTATGAAGGCCGCTACCATCAGGTCAAACGCATGTTTCACGCGGTGGGCAACCGGGTATTGACCCTGCACCGCGAAAGCATGGGCACCATCGCGCTGGATCCAGAGCTGGCACCTGGAGAATACCGGCCGCTGACCCAGAGCGAGATTGATTCCATCAAGTGATACCAGCAAAAGCGCCGTTCAACCGGCTGAGATCAGGTGATCGGGTTACTGACACTCTCGATGCGCCTTTTGACTGACATGGGGTCATCAACGCCTTTGAAAATGACATCGCTAAGGCCACGCCCGGTTACTTCAATGGTGCCAAAACCAAACATACGACCCATTACACCCTGGCGAATCTCTACGGTTTCAATCGAGTTGAGTTTCATCTCTTCGGTATGACGGCTGATAAAACCAGTCTTCAGAATCACCCGTTTGTTAGTGACGCCCTGCTCTATCGAACGCAGCTTGAGGTACTCGTACAGCGCCAGCAACAGAGTGATCCCCAGCGTCGGAATGGCCAGAATGATCCAGGACCGGCGACGATCGCCGGGCAATTGATCCCAGGGCAGCAGCCCGTCGATCATGATCTGGAATGTTTTCTTATTATTATCTGTGCTCATTCGATGTCCTCCTCAGCCTTGCGCAACACGGCAAAGGAGATCTTGCTGTACTCGGTCTGGCTGGCGCTGACCATTACATTGCGGATGGTGGAGTAGGGCACCTGGCGATCGGCGAGAATCATCAGCTCACGCTCTGCTTCACCGTCGGCATTGAGTACCGGCAGGCTACGGCTGGCGCGGAAGTTCAGCTCTTCCACCAGCGCAGGAATGACACTGATGCCGTCCTCGTTTTCAGCAACGGCGCTATCGATGCTCACATCCTGAACAAGCAGACTCCGGGCGCTGATCTGAATTTTCAGAACGTCGTCCGGCACCATTTCCGCACTGGACTCCGGCAATACGATATCTTTATTGTCTGGTGGTTGCTGGGTGTTTGACGAGTTCACCAGCAGGAAAAAAACCAGAATGGTAAAGATATCCATCAACGAAGTAAGATTCAGCGTTGCTACACCGCGATGTTTGGCGTGGCGTCGTTCCATCCGTTTTCCGCGGGATGACTTTTTCATGCGCCACCTCCGCTTCGGCTATCCGGTGGAGCAGAGCCAATGCCGATCTCAGGGAACAGCTCTTTCTTGATTGGCATACCATTAATCATTTCAACGCGGTAACGCACCGCATCCATGGTGTAAATCAGCAGTTCATAGTCGGTGTCGTCTTCGCAAAGAATAGTCACGTCATTGATGTCCGGGAATTGTTCTTTCACCCGGCCAAGGTACGCGCGCAAGCCTTCGCGGTCGTGGCCGCCATCTTGGGAATTTTCGACAATCGACAACACGGCACCAGTCTGCCGGTCCGCCACTTCATAGCGGTCCTTATAGATCAGCACTTCGAGTACCAAGGGTTTCTTATTTTCATCCGGGTCCGATGGCGGGGCGTCCTCACTGGACGGTAGGTTCAACTGCAGGATAGACACCTGCGCGAACACCGCATTGAGCAACAGGAACGGAATCAATACCACCATCAGATTAAGGAAGGCGGTAATGTTCAGTTCAGCATCGGTATCCCGGGCGCGCCTTTTAAATCGCATACCGGCTCCTTAACAGGTTAACGAATTGCGAACGAATCACTGTCCGTCAGCGTTGCGTTGATCCTGTTGGGTGACAACTTGCCGGAAAACATTCAGAAATTTAATTGAAGCCATTTCCATGCTGTCCACCAGTTTGCCGGTCATGGCATTGATAAAGGCGAAGGCCAGTAGCAACGGAATAGCGGCAATCAAACCGAATGCAGTGGTGTTCATGGCAACGGAAATGGAGGCGGACAGCAGATCCGCTTTCTGTGCCGGGTCGGCGCTGGCAACAGCAGTAAATGCCTGAATCAGACCGATAATAGTACCTAGCAGGCCCATTAGCGTGGCGATATTGGCCAGCGTCGCGATATAGGGAGTACGAGCTTCCAAGCGGGGCATGACTTCCATCAGGCCTTCTTCCATGGCTAGTTCAACATCATCATGGCGGCGGCTGATTTTTGCACGCTCAAGGCCATTAGCAACGATGCGGCCAATGCCAA
>PGZG01000013.1 GCA_002840115.1 Gammaproteobacteria bacterium HGW-Gammaproteobacteria-14
AAGGTTTCCGGCCGCATCATTAATGAAATTCCGGGAATTTCTCGGGTGACCTACGATATCTCGTCGAAACCCCCGGCGACGATTGAGTGGGAGTGATCGCTCCGGTGGTTCAGGCTACCGAGATGCTGTAACGAAGCAGTTGCCGCCCTGACGTTTGGCTGCGTACATGGCCTCGTCGGCGCGGCGCATCAGGATTTCCGGCATGCTGCTGCGGTCTGGCAGAGCGATACCAACACTGGCACCCAGTACTAGTGAGAGGCTGCCAAATGATAGCGGCTCATTGCTGACATCAATCAGTTTCCGCGCGACTATTTCAGCGGCTTCTGCCGGGTTTTCCGCCGTCACCAGAATGCAGAATTCATCACCACCGACTCGGGCAATTAAATCAGACTGGCGCATGGCCGTTTGAAAACGGTCCGCTACGGCTTTAAGGACGATGTCACCCGCATGATGGCCGTGACTATCGTTCACATCTTTGAAGTGATCGAGGTCCAGATACAGTAATGCCAGTTTTTCGCCACCATAGGCGAGGCGCCTGGGCAGGAGTCGCTCCAGCCCGCGACGGTTAATCAGCCCGGTAAGAGGGTCGCGTTCACTCTCCCGGCGCAGTTCATTTTCTCGCTGCTGCCGTTCACTGACATCTTGAAAGGCAATGCTGACGCCGGCAATAAAGCCTTTGTCATCTTTCAGAGGGGTGGCAATCAGGTCTGCCGGGAATGTCATATGCTGACGGCTGCAGGTTAGTACTCCCTGCCAGCGGTCACTGGCCAGACAGGTGCGGAGCATATCTTCCAGTGATTTATTGGCGCCAGGGCCGGAAATATGATCGGACAGGCTGTGACCGATTATCGGAGCTGTTTGCCCGAGCAATGCATGGGCGGCAGGGTTGGCAAAAATGACGTTGCCGCGGCGGTCCAGGCTGATAATGCCTTCGCCAATGGATTTTAACAGCAGGTCGTTATGATGTTTGAGTCGTTCTACCTCTTGCAGGGAGCGAGTCAGGGCGGTGTTGGCCTGAGTCAGTTCGCGGCCCCGGCGGTCCAGTTCGAGAAATACCCGAACTTTGCCTTGCAGCATTTCCGAGTTGATGGGCTTGGTCAGAAAGTCCACGGCGCCGCTGGCATAACCTTGCATGACATGCTCAAGGTCACGGTTGATGGCGGTAACAAAGATAATGGGTACCGCGCGGGTGCGACTACCTCGCTGCATTTGCCGTGCGACTTCATAGCCATCCATGCCCGGCATCTGTACGTCCAGTAGCACCACGGCGACGTCATTGGCATCCAGTAACGTCAGCGCCTCCTCTCCGGAGGCCGCTTGAAGCAACTCAATGTCAAAGTCGTCCAGCAATGCTTCCAGGGCAATCCGGTTGGCAGGCTGGTCGTCAACGATCAGCACGGCAGGCTTGCTCGACATGGTTCTTGGCTCTCCCAAATACCGCAGGATCGTATCCCGTGGCTTATTATTGTATGCAGTTTGTTATCCCTCTCCGGGGACTCTGTTACTTTGTCCTGATTGTACGCAAAATGCCAGTCCGAGAGGGAGGAAGATAACCATGAATAATCCGGATATTGGCAAGTTGATTTTGCGTTTGTCGCTAGGTGTGATGATGCTGTTGCACGGCATCAACAAGCTGCTGTACGGGGTGAGTGGTATTGCGGGCATGCTCAGCAGCCATGGGTTGCCCGGATGGTTTGCTGGTGGTGTATTTGTTGGTGAGATCATTGCACCGTTGATGGTGCTGGTGGGGTATCAGACCCGCATCGGTGCGGGTCTGATGGTGGTTAATATGCTGTTTGCTATTTTCCTTGCTCATGCCCATCAGATCTTTACGCTCACCAGTCACGGTGGCTGGGGGATTGAGCTGCAGGCGTTCTATCTGTTTACGGCGTTGGCACTGGTGTTTTTAGGCAGTGGTAAATATGCGCTGAAGAACTGATCCGGCTTCGCGACAGGGTAATCAAAACGGGCGGCATTCGCCGCCCGTTTCTTACACAGTGCGGTTTCTCTCATCCACCTGGCCGTTCAATGTCCAGTAATCGTAGAGAATGCCCAGTCCAAAGACTCCCACAGTGCATAACCAGATTAACCCGGTAATCCATTTGCCAAGGTAGAAACGGTGAATGCCGAAAATGCCGAGGAAAGTCAGTAGTATCCAGCTAACGTTATAACTGGCGGGACCGGCCAGAAAACGGCGATCCGCCTTACGATCCATGCCGGGGATCAGGAACAGGTCAATAATCCAGCCTATAAAGAACAGGCCCAGAGTGAAAAACCAGATAGTCCCGGTGATGGGTTTGCCATAGTAAAAACGGTGGGCGCCCATAAAGCCGAATATCCATAACAGATAGCCGATAACTTTGCTGTGTGTGTCTTGGTTGCTGGGTGAGTCCATCGGGATCTCCAATGATCAGTGTTGTTAAGGGAGTTATAGCGACACATCGATTTTTTCAATGACGCGCAGGGCTTTTTGTACCGCAGCATCAATACTCTGATCTTTTGCGAGCGCAACTCCGAGGCGCCGTTCCCCGGCAACCTCCGGTTTGCCGAACAGACGCAACTCCGTATCTTCTTCCACCAGAGCTTGATCCAAAGCGCCAAAACGCATATCTCGTGAGTTGCCCGCCACCAGTAACACCGCCGAGGCACTGGGTCCCTGTTGACGAATAATCGGTATGGGAAGTCCAAGAATGGCGCGGGCATGCAGAGCGAACTCGGAGAGATTCTGAGAGATCAGTGTTACCAGACCGGTATCGTGCGGGCGTGGCGACACTTCACTGAAATAAACGTCATCTCCTTTGACGAACAGTTCCACGCCAAATAACCCGCGCCCGCCGAGTGCTTCGGTGACTGCAGCGGCAATGGTTTGGGCTTTTTGTAGTGCCGCTTCGCTCATGGCCTGGGGCTGCCAGGATTCCCGGTAGTCGCCTTTCTCCTGGCGGTGGCCAATTGGTGCGCAGAAACTGGTGCCATCCCGGTGACGAACGGTCAGTAGGGTAATTTCATAATCAAAATCGACGAAGCCTTCGATAATGACCTTGCCCTCGCCGGTGCGGCCACCAGATTGTGCATACTCCCAGGCGGGCAAGATGTCTGTCTCAACCTTAATAGTGCTTTGCCCCTTGCCGGAGGAAGACATAATCGGTTTTACAACGCAGGGCAGGCCAATGGCGCTGACGGCTTCCTGATACTCCTGCAGAGTTTCTGCGAAGCGATAGGGGGAGGTGGCGAGCCCGAGTTCTTCCGCCGCTAACCGGCGAATGCCTTCGCGGTTCATAGTGAGTTGCGCTGCCCGTGCGGTGGGGATAACGGTCCAGCCTTCCTGTTCCAGCCGTACCAGTTCATCAGTGGCAATGGCTTCAATTTCCGGCACGATCAGGTGAGGCTTTTCTTGTTCAACCAGAGCTCGGATTGCCGAGCCATCAAGCATGCTGATTTGATAGCTACGGTGGGCAACTTGCATGGCGGGTGCATTTTTGTAGCGGTCCACGGCGATTACTTCACAGCCCAGACGCATGAGCTCAATCGCAACTTCTTTGCCAAGTTCGCCGCTGCCTAACAGCATAACGCGGGTTGCATGAGGGGCAAGCGGGGTACCAATGGTGGTCATTTATGCGAGTTCCTGTTGCCAGTAGCCACCACTCTGCACGGTGCGGATGACAGTGCAGAGAGGCGGCTCTTACGGGTTGGGGTTTTTGGCGGCGGCATCCGCCATCTTTTTCAGCACAACTTTAATATCGGCGGCCATCAGGCCCGCACGCTGATAGCGCTTCTCCGGGTCTTTTTCCAGCGCACGATTTAGCACGATGGAAACCCAGGGCGCCGTGCGTTTAATACCGGGGCGTGTTTGCAGAATATCCGGATGGGGTTCGGTGGCAATCTGATACATGATTTGCGTCGCGTTTTCTGCCTGAAATGGCAGCTCCCCGGTTAGCATCTGATACAAGACCACACCCAGTGAGAAAATATCTGAGCGGCCATCCACCCGTTTTCCCGTGACCTGCTCGGGTGACATAAAGCTTGGTGTGCCAACCACCATGCCGGTTTTAGTGCGACTGGAGTTATTGACTCGGGCAATACCAAAGTCAGTAATTTTAACCTGTCCCGCTTCCGGGTCGTACATCAGGTTAGCGGGCTTGATATCCCGATGAACAATGCTGTTTACATGGGCATAGTCCAGAGCGTCGGCGCATCGACCAATAATATTCAACACCTTCTCTACGGGCATCAGGGTGTTGGGTTTGGTGTAGCGGAGCAGGTCATGGCCATGGAGGAACTCCATAGCGATATAGGCAAGGTCGTGTTCTTCGCCGGCGTCATAAACGGTGACGATATTGGGATGGTTGAGTTTTCCTGCCGCTTCCGCTTCCCGGAAGAAACGTTCTTTTACTTCGGTCAGTTCGTCTTCTCCAAATTCTTCGGAGAGCGCCAGAGTTTTAATCGCTACCACGCGGTTGATTTTCGGATCCCGTCCTTGATAGACGATGCCCATGGCGCCGCGGCCGATTTCGCGCTCCACCTGGTAGCGGCCCAGCATGGGCTTTTCAAAGCTGCTGTCACCACCGGCCAATAGGGTATCTGTGGGTGAGCCGCCGCCACCGGAGCGCACCCCGAAAATAATTGTGTCCTGTGCGTCGTTGGCGCGCTTGGTGCGTTGTCCGATATCGCGGAAGTTGGGATCAAACTTTGCCATATACTGATAGACGGAACTGGCCTTGTTGAACTGTCGCTTGCGCTCGAAATCCATGGCCAGATTGTAGAGCAGCTCCATCACATCTTCAGACAGTGGTACCCGGCGGAATTTCTCAAGGGCCATATCCAGTTGGCCCTGTTGCTGGAAGGCCAGCCCGAGCATGCGGTTGGATTCGGCGGATTCTTTCTCGGACTTTTCCTTGCCCTGTTCAGTCACCAGAAAGTGTTTGGTGGTCAGCGCAAGGTGGCCCACAAATAGCAGGGACGCCGGGAGCATCAGTGGCAACCAGACGCCCTGAATACCCAGCATAAGAATTTCTGTGCCCACCAGTGCCACCAGCAGCACCGCAGAGATTGCTGCTCCCAGCCCGGCGCCCAGACGCGGCAAGGCGAACATCAGGTAGAACATGATCAGCAATACCAGTGCCCAACGACTGGCGTTGGCCCATTCCGGCATCACGAAAAAATCTTCGTTGAGAATGCTGGCCACGCTATGGGCCAGAATCTGGATGGGCTCAATAGTGTTTGGTAACGGCGTTTTTAGTGAGGCGCCAAGGCCATAGGCCGTGGCACCAATCAGGACAATTTTATCGCGATATTTTTCAGCAGAAATACGGCCGCTATGAACATCATAAAAAGAATCTGTGGAAATGGCGGGCCGATCATCCCGCTGGGAATAAAAGAAGGTGTTCATTCGCAGGTTTTCATTGGTGCGAATATTAAGGTTGCCCAGCCGCACCCCGCCTTGGGTTGTGCGGATATCATCATTTCCCAGATTCAAGCTGCGAGCTGCGATTTGCAGTGACAACGAGGGATAAAGATCACCGTAGTGATTCACCAACAGAGGTTCGCCACGCAGGCCGCCATCCGGGTCTGTTTGCAGAATCAAATGGCCAATAGCGGTGGCGGCTTCGCCAAAATTCGCTAGCGGCGGAGTAATCGACAAGGTGCTCAGCGGCATGCCGGGGAGGGCAGCCTCGTCAACACTTACCTGATGACGGCTGACATAGTCCGGAGCCGGGCTGTCTGGGCGGCCGATTGGTACCCCGGCAATCATTTGCATGCCCATGGCTACGTTTCCGGCATTCCGTATATGTGCCGCAAGTCGGCTATCCGTATCCAGAGACTGGCTGCTTTGTAGCAAACGCTCACCGAGCAGCACCAGATCATCGTAATGAATATTCTCGGGTTCACTTTGTGACAGGGAGCTGTCTTGCCAGAATAACCGGAGATCCTGAATTTCTTTCAGGCCGGGATCAGTTTGCGGTTCTGACAGGAAAATACCCAGACCGATAACTTTGGCACCGGCGGCATCCAGTTTGCCAATCATGCTGCCAAGGATATCCCGCGGCCATGGCCAGCGGCCAAGGTTGTCGATGCTTTGGTCGTCAATGGCAATGACCGCGATGCGATCGCCGGGGTTGCGATCGGCACTGCGTACACCAACGTCATAGGTGGCCAGCTCCAGGCTGCCTATTGGGCCGCTTTGACCGAAGGTCACCATCAGCAGGGTGATTACCGCGACGGCGAACCAGTCTGAGGTCCAGAATTTCCTTTTCATGCTTAGCCTCGGAGCCGAAAATCAGAGTCGCCTTTATAGCATAGGGAGGTATTTAATGGCGCCCTCCGCTACCATGTTTACGCCACAAACAATGGCTGTAGGCAGTACTAGCAGATAGTGGCTAGCGGGATAACCAGCGGAGAAGGGTGTTGTCAGAAGACGCCAGTATGTTGAACCTGTCTGACGAGTATTGGATGGCCGAGGCGCTAGCCTTGGCAGAGCAGGCGGCAAGTCTCGGTGAAGTCCCCGTGGGAGCTGTACTGGTCCGTGATGGGGTGGTGATTGGGCGCGGCCATAATCAGCCAATCAGTTCGCAGGACCCTACCGCCCATGCGGAGGTGGTGGCGCTGCGTGATGCGGCTCGTCAGCAGGGTAATTATCGGCTGGCGGACACTACCCTGTATGTCACCATTGAGCCTTGCACCATGTGTTTCGGGGCGATGGTTCATGCTCGGGTGGCGCGGCTGGTGTATGGCGCAACGGAACCCCGTGCGGGAGTCTGTGTCAGTCAGCTGGGACTGCCAGAGCAGGGTTTTTATAATCACGCCATGGTGGTGACTGGTGGTGTGCTGGCAGAACAGTCATCACGGTTACTGAAAGCGTTCTTTGCCCGGCGCCGCCGTTAATTCAGGCGGCGCTGTCTTAATCAGCCATCGCGACCATATTGGCGCCAAAGCGGTTGGAGTCGTTAGCCCATACCAGCAGGTCATAGTAGTGGCGAATATGGCGTACGTAGATAACCGCTTGCATGCCACCGCGGGCATAGCCGTGCCGAGCATGGCGGTAGTAGGCCTCCTGGCGCAGTAGTGGCAGATTTTTCTGCACATCGGCCCAGACATCCGGGTTGCCCCCATGCCGTTGAGTGAGCACCCGCGCATCTTCGACATGACCAAAACCAACATTGTAAGCGGCTACGGCAAACCAGGTCCGATCCGGCTCTGGAATGCGGTCGGGCATACGATCATACAGTTTGCGCAAATAAGCGGCGCCTGCATGAATGCTGGCGATGGGGTCTGTGCGATCAGCTACACCCATTTCTGCGGCAGTGCGCTGGGTGAGCATCATCAGGCCGCGCACGCCGGTGGGCGATACGGCATGTTGATCCCACATGGACTCCTGGTAGCCGAGAGCGGCCAGCAGTCGCCAGTCAAAGCCTTGATCTTCGGCAGCCTGACGAAAGGCTTCGGCGTACTGCGGCAGTCGGGCGTCCAGATGACGTAGAAAAGAACGGGACGAGTACAGGTTCATCTGTTCCGCCTGACCATAAAAGCGGCTTTCCAGACGAGCTATGGAGCCATCGGCTTTGCGCTGGGTCAGGAAGCGCTGTGCGGCAAGATGCAGGCTGTTGTCGGCCTGCTTGCGGAACGCCCAGCCTAATTGTTGATCGGCAATATCAAGCCCGGCGCGTAGTTCAGGGAACAGGGCGCGGTGTAGCTGCCAGCTGTTCGAGTCGACCAGTGCAAGGTCATAGCTACCTTCGGTCAGCAGGCTTAGCAGGCGCTCGGTATTGGTAGCCTCAATGGAGCCAAACTGAATGTCCATGCCGTGGCGACGCAGGTCGCGCAATTCTTCCTCCTGGCTGCTACCGGCCAGTACGGCAATGCGACGATTGCTGATGTCCCCTAAGGATGTAGGGCGGATATCCCCGGCACGATAGATAATCCGTTCGGAAACGGTTTGATAATCACCAGCAAAGCGCAGAGTGTCTTTTCGGTCCGGGGTAATAGCCAGGGCGGCGGCGGCAAGATCAACTTTTCCACGGCGCACCATGTTGATCAGGTCCGGAATGTTATCGGCACTGACCATTCGCAGGGAAACCCCCAGCTCTTCCGCAAAAGCCTTGGCCAGTTCGTACTCGAGGCCTGTGTCGCCGTGTTGATCCTGATACCAGGTTGTGGGGGAAAAGCGGGAAGCAACGACCAATTCGCCCCGTGACAGGACCTGTTCCAAAGACGTGGGAACCGGCCGCATGGCCAGCAAGAAAGCCGTCAGTAAGGTCAGGCCCAAGGGCAAGACAAGGTGGCGACTCTGTCGTATCAGTGCGCTCATCATCCGGTTCAGTTCCTCTGCTGGTGGAGCCAGTCAGGCCGGTATTGCCGCTTCCGACAGTGGTCTTCCATGGGTCAAGCCCCAAACCACTGACTATAAGATCACGATATTCTGTGACCCGTGTCACTAAGATGCCGCGAACTCTAACAGCGCAGCGTGAAATTGCTATCATGTGATTGTTTGACAATCTTCATGGTTTACAGGGATTTAACGCTTTTAAGCCATGAGAGGGATGGCCTTGCTAGGTAGGCTTTCCGACCTTTTCCTTGATGTGGCACTGCTGGCCCAGAGGGATGTGTGATCGGGTTTCTGGAAAGACTTATTCACCGGGGTCTAAATCCCGTATCATGTCGCCTCCCCGCAATCCCCCGGCCAGAAGGCGTCACATGCTGATAATGCACGGTAGTTCTGCTCTTTCCCCGTTTCGTAAAGACAAGTTGCTGCAGGGACAGCAGGGCGTCGTTTCGTTTGCCGCCCGGTTTGTGCATTTCGTAGAGCTGGCGGAGCCGCTGAGCGACGATCAGCACGCTGTGCTTGAAAAGCTGCTCAGTTATGGGCCGACGGGGCAGGAAGAGCAAACCACGGGTGAATTATTTTTGGTGGTTCCCCGGCCGGGCACTATTTCGCCCTGGTCCTCGAAGGCAACGGATATCTGCCGTAATGCCGGTCTTTCTGCCGTCCGTCGAGTGGAGCGGGGTATCGAGTTTCTGGTGACATTTGCCGATGGTGTTTCCGAGCAGCAGCGGTCGGATTGGCAAGCGGCCATCCATGATCGGATGACACAGGTCGTTATGACCACGCTGGAGCAGGCGGATGCGTTGTTCGCCCGTCATGCGCCGCGGTTGCTGGACCGAGTGGATGTGCTCGGCGGTGGCCGGGATGCGTTGGCGCAGGCCAATACAGCCTTGGGTTTGGCCTTGGCAGAGGATGAAATTGATTATCTGACAGAGCAGTTTTCCCGCTTGGGTCGTAACCCGACAGATGCGGAGTTGATGATGTTCGCTCAGGCGAACTCTGAGCATTGTCGCCATAAAATTTTCAATGCGGACTGGGTCATTGATAGCAAAGCTCAGGACATCAGTTTGTTCGGCATGATTCGTAATACTTTCAAGGAAAGTCCTGAGGGTGTGCTGTCGGCCTATAAAGATAATGCGTCTGTGATCGAGGGTTTGTTGGCGGAACGTTTTTTTGCGGACCCCGAGACAAATCAGTACGGTTTTGTTGAAGAGCCGATTCATATCCTGATGAAGGTGGAGACCCACAATCATCCCACCGCTATTGCACCGCATCCCGGCGCGGCTACTGGTTCCGGTGGTGAAATTCGTGACGAGGGTGCTACCGGGCGTGGCTCCAAACCAAAGGCCGGGATGACCGGATTTTCAGTGTCCAATCTCAATATTCCCGGTTTTGCCCAGCCCTGGGAAGGAAGCTATGGCAAGCCCGGCCGAATTGCTTCCGCGCTTGATATTATGATTGAAGGCCCGATTGGTGGTGCCGCCTTCAATAATGAATTTGGTCGCCCTAATCTAACCGGTTATTTCCGCACTCTGGAAATTGAGGCGCCGGGTATTGTTGGCGATGAAATGCGTGGTTACCACAAGCCGATCATGATTGCTGGCGGTGTTGGCAATATTCGGCCGGACCATGTGGAGAAACAACGCATCCCTCCCGGTGCTAATATTATTGTGCTTGGCGGTCCTGCGTTGTTGATTGGTCTGGGTGGTGGCGCGGCGTCTTCCATGGCTTCCGGGCAAAGTGCGGAAGCACTCGACTTTGCCTCGGTGCAGCGGGATAACCCGGAAATTGAGCGGCGCTGTCAGGAAGTGATTGATCGCTGCTGGGCCTACGGTGATCGCAACCCGATTATTTCGATTCATGACGTCGGTGCCGGTGGTCTGTCAAATGCTTTGCCTGAGCTGGTACATGATGCTGATCGTGGTGCCCGCCTTGAACTGCGTCATATTCCCTGCGACGAACCGGGAATGAGCCCGGTGGAAATCTGGTGTAACGAAGCGCAGGAGCGCTATGTGTTGGCGGTGAGCAATGAGGATTTGCCCCGCTTTGAAGCTATTTGTGCTCGCGAACGGGCGCCTTTTGCAGTGCTTGGTGAGGCTACGGAAGAGGAGCATCTAAAGGTTTCCGATAATCTGCTTAATGACGCACCGGTGGATTTGCCGATGAATGTGTTATTTGGCAAGCCGCCAAAAATGCTGCGCGAGTTTGATCGCAGTGATTTCGAGCGGCAGCCATTCTCGGTAGCGGATATTGAATTGCGTGATGCGATCCAGCGCGTGCTGCAACTCCCTTCAGTGGCCAGCAAAAGTTTTTTGATTACCATTGGTGATCGCTCTGTTACTGGTCTGGTAAATCGTGAGCAAATGGTTGGGCCATGGCAGGTGCCGGTGGCGGACTGTGCGGTGACCGCTAGCAGCTATAACAGCTATGTCGGTGAGGCCATGGCCATGGGGGAGCGAACACCATTGGCTCTGGTGAACGCGGCAGCCTCCGGACGCATGGCGGTGGCGGAATCCATTACCAATATTGCGGCGGCGGATATCGGCTCTTTGAGCAATATCAAGCTGTCTGCAAACTGGATGGCGGCGGCCAATCATCCCGGCGAGGATCAGAACCTGTTTGATACCGTGCAGGCGGTGGGTATGGAGCTGTGCCCGGCCTTGGGTATCGCCATTCCGGTTGGCAAGGACTCCCTGTCCATGCGCACGGTTTGGCAAGAGCATGGTCTGGAGAAATCAGTTACTGCGCCGCTGTCATTGATTGTCTCTGCCTTTGCTCCGGTACGTGATATTCGTAACACCGTGACGCCGCAGCTGCGGACGGAGCCAGATACGGTGTTGCTGCTGCTGGATCTTGGCCGCGGTCAGAACCGGTTGGCAGGTTCAGCGCTGGCGCAGGTCTATGGTGTTGTTGGTGATGTTTCGCCGGATCTGGATGATCCTGTATTGCTGAGTAACTTCTTTTCGGTGACCCAGGCGCTTATTGCTGAGCAACGTTTGTTGGCCTACCACGATCGTTCGGATGGTGGCCTGCTGGCGGCGTTGGTGGAGATGGCTTTTGCCGGTCGTGTGGGTGTTGATCTGGTGCTTGACCACATTGCGGGTGATGGCGAAGAAGCGATTGCTGCCTTGTTCTCTGAAGAGCTGGGTGCGGTGATTCAAGTGCGTGCGGATCAGGCGGACTATGTGATTGCCCAGTATGCTGAGACCGGTCTGGGTGAGTGCATTCATCGTATTGGTGAACTTAATGCAGAAGACGTTCTGCGGCTACGTTTAGGCGGAGCCATTTTACTGGAAACGCCACGTCGTGAGCTGCATCGCACTTGGGCAGAGACCAGCTTCCGTATTCAGGCGCTACGCGACAACCCCAACTGTGCCCAGCAGGAATTTGATGCCATTCCGGATGCTAATGATCCGGGTTTGAATGTGCGCTTGACGTTTGATATGAGCGATAATGTGGCGGCTCCCTTTATCGGAGGCGCTCGTCCTCGGGTGGCTATTCTGCGTGAGCAGGGAGTTAATGGGCACCTGGAAATGGCGGCGGTATTTCAGCGTGCTGGTTTTGATGCCTATGACGTACACATGAGCGACTTGCTGGCCGGGCGAGTGTCGCTTGCCGATTTCCGTGGGTTAGTGGCCTGCGGTGGGTTCTCCTATGGTGATGTGCTGGGCGCAGGTGAAGGCTGGGCAAAAACCATTTTGTACAATGCGGCGTTACGAGATGCTTTTAGTGCCTTCTTTGCTCGTTCGGACACTTTTTCATTAGGTGTTTGTAATGGCTGCCAGATGTTGTCGACGTTGAAAGCATTGATTCCGGGCACAGATCACTGGCCTCGCTTTGTGCGAAACCTGTCAGAGCAATTTGAAGCGCGTACGGCGCTGGTGGAAATCACTCGCTCACCCTCGATTTTTCTTGAAGGGATGGCTGGTACTCGGTTGCCGATTGCGGTGGCTCATGGAGAAGGGCGAGTGGAAATCAGTGATGATGCCTATCGTACCTGTGTGGATCAGCAGCTTTTGGCGCTGCGTTATATTGACTCTTTTGGTAATCCGGCAGCGAATTATCCGGCGAATCCCAACGGCTCTATCGGTGGCGCCACCGGCTTTACCACCGCAGACGGTCGCGTCACGATTATGATGCCACATCCGGAGCGAGTGTTCCGGGTGGCGCAGCAGAGCTGGTGTCCAGATGAGTGGAAGCAGTTTGAGAATGCGCCCTGGTTCCGCATGTTCGCCAATGCCCGCAAGTGGGTTGGCTAATCGATTAGCAGGGTTGGTGTTCTATGAGCGAAAAAACCTGGGGGCCGTTTGAGCTCCTTCAGGCTCACCAGAGTGATGTTCCTGAAACCTTCGTGATTCGTCGTCGCATTGCCGCAGCGATGCAGCAGCTATCAGAGCGCCTGATTCGTGTTGATGCGGAGGATGCGGAGCTGGAAAACTGGGCCGTTACTCTGGAGCAGTTGCTGGCTCAGGTCGGCGAGCCCAGTCGGCGTAATACCCGTGATGCTAATCGTCGGTTATTTACCGGTCAGGCCAGCAGCTTCGATGTGTTTGACATGATGGACTATGATCCTGTGGGAGGCCTGTCCAATCCCATTGCACCCCAGCTGGCCTGGGTGAGTGAGTCAGCGGACGGTGTTGAGGGACGTGTTCGTCTTGGTGAGCATTATCAGGGGCCGCCGGGGCGTGTGCATGGTGGAGTGATTGCCTGGATTCTTGATGCTCTGCTATCCCGTGCCATGCATGCAGCCTTGAAAATTGGTGTTACCGGCACCCTGACGATTCGCTATATGGCGTCTACGCCCATTGATACCGAGCTGCGCTGCACCGCGAACATTGTTCGCATGGAAGGTCGCAAGATGTTTATTGAGGGCGCGATTTTTCATGGTGACCAGCAAACCGTTCAAGCGGAAGGTATTTTTCTGCAACCGGATTTCAGTAAACGTCGATGAGCTTGTTCAAACTGTGTTTTTATGTACCGATAGAACACGCAGAAGGGGTAAAGGCCGCCGTGTTTTCAGCGGGTGCCGGGCGCATTGGTAACTATGACTGTTGTGCCTGGCAGGTATTGGGTGAAGGTCAGTTCCGGCCGTTGTCCGGTAGTGCTCCACATATTGGCCAGCATGGACATCTTGAGAAAATTCCTGAATATCGTGTCGAGATGATTTGCGAAGCAGCCCATTTGCAGGCTGCGTTAGCGGCGCTACGAGGGGCCCATCCCTATGAAGAGCCAGCGATTGATGTTTGGCGTTTGGAGAGACCTTAGATCGGTTATCCCATGTGGGAGACTACACCTGTAGTGGCGCTGCGGGCTGTCCTATCCAACCGAGGATTTCCTCCTCACGACGGCGCACCAGATTGCGACCTTCTTCGATGGCCTCTTTGGCGCGATGAAAATCCATCAAGGCAAAGTCTTCCAGCTGCGGCAGTAGCGAAATTTCCGCGGGATCGCCGGCCATGCGGCTACGGGTGATGCGATCCTGCATGATATTGATGCTGGCGGAGACCACATCGAGCAATCCTGGTTCGGCGTCCTCGTCGTCGGAAATAAAATAATTGGCGAGTTTTTGCAGCAAGCTGCGTTCTTCGCTGGTGGCGTTGGCGTCATTGTGGGTGACGGCATCGCGACTATGGCGGGGCATATGGGCGCCGACCAGTTGAGCATTCAGGTTTACGGCAATGACGATTTCCGCGCCCAGCGCTCGACAGGCGGATACCGGCACCGGATTGACCAAACCGCCATCCAGCATCCAGCGATCGTCGACTTTTACCGGAGAAAAAAGGCCGGGCAGGGCGCAGGAAGCTCGGGCAGCCCGGAGCACCGGGCCACGACGAATCCAGATTTCACGGCCACTTTTCATTTCGGTAGCAATGGTGACGAACTGTTTTTCCAGAGCTTCAATATCCGGGTTGCGGTGTTTTTCCCGGAAAAACCCAAATAGTTTTTCACCTTTGACCACTCCGCCGGCGAGGCTGATATCCAGCAAGCCAAAGACGTCGCGCATGGTCAGGGTTTGCACCCAGTCGGCAAACTCATCGAGTTGGCCGGAGACATATACCGCCCCAACCAATGCGCCGATAGAGGTGCCTGCGACGACTTGTGGCTGGATGCCAAGTTTTTCCAGCTCCTGAATAACACCGATATGAGCCCAGCCGCGAGCGGAGCCGCTGCCGAGCGCAAGACCAACCACCGGAGTGCGGCTCATTGAAATACTCCTTAAGCTCAGGACTATGCTACTGGTTTTTCGCCACCAGACAGGGGGCGATATCACCGCACATTCTTTGTTGGCAGCGCTCAATCACTTGTCGTTGCTGATCCGGATTCATGCGCCCCCAGTGGCTTATTTCCTGACCGGTGCGAAAGCAGCCAACGCAGACATCATCTTCGTCGAGGGCACAAATACTGACGCAGGGAGAGGGTACAATATCGATGAGATTAATATCCATGGAATCAGTTCGGTTGGTAGCGTTCATCCGGGGCTAGCTCTTTGGCATAGCGTTTGCCATTTTCGACATAGTGCATGGCGCTCATTTGCAGCATCATTCGCTGACCATCGCTGATTTCCTTGACTATCTTGGCAGGTGAGCCGAGTACCAGTGAGTTGTCAGGAATTTCCATGCCTTCGGGTACAAGAGTATTAGCGCCGATAATGCAATTTTTGCCGATCTTTGCCCGGTTCAGAATCACTGCATTGATGCCAATCAGGGAGTAGTCGCCGATATCGCAGCCATGGAGCATAACTTTGTGACCGACAGTGACGCCTTTGCCGATGGTGAGCGGTGTGCCGGGATCAATGTGTAAAACAGAGCCGTCCTGAATGTTGCTGTCGTCACCGATGCGAATCACATCGTTGTCGGCTCGTAGCACGCAGTTAAACCAGATGCTGACGTTGTTGCCAAGCACGACGGAGCCAATAAGGGTTGCGTTGTCGGCGATCCAGACATTGTCACCGGTTTCAAGCCGACGGTCTCCCAGGGTATAGATCATGGTTATCTCTCAGGCGGATTCTTCGAATGGGATATCAGCGTCAAACACATTGTTGAGCAGGTCAAGAATCATAAAGGCTGTGAGCCCCCAAATGCGCTTGTCACCATAGTGGTAGGTAGGAATGCGGAATTTTTTGCCATAAAAATCAATCGGGCTGGACATGTCCGGGCGAGTATCAAGAAAGAAATCCAGCGGAACCCGGAAAATTTGTGCAATTTCCCGTTCTTCGGCAAGTAATGGTACGTCATGGGGAACAATGCCCACAAAAGGGGTTACTTTCATGCCGAATCTGGAGGCTAGCGGTGACAGCTGCCCGAGTACCTCTACCATGGAGGGTGGCAGTCCGACCTCTTCATGGCTTTCACGCAGGGCGGTGCCGAGCAAGTTCAGATCGGCGGGGTCTCGTTTGCCTCCAGGGAACGCTACTTCGCCTGCATGGGTGGGCATGCCAGCGGATCGCACGGTGAGAATCAGCTCTGGATTCCGGCTGTTGGTGAAGGGCATCAACACCACCGCTTCCGGCAGATGCACGGGAAAGTCCCGTTGCCGGTATTCCTGAAGCTTGTGGCGGATCAGGTTCAGGGTGTCCACAGTTGCACCTGTTGGTGGTCGCTCCCGGCGGGCTATTCGTAGCTCAGCCAATGGTATGAGTATTCAAACGGCAGTTTGAACGCCAAGTCGACCGCGAGCAAGGCCAAAAGGTTCACTGGGGAATGTCACGGGTATGACAATCCCACGGGTATGACAATCAAAGGTACACTGGCCCTTCTGAGAGGAGGCTCCATGAAGTATTGCAGTCACTGTGGCAGTGCCGCGATCCGTTACGATATTCCTGTCGGCGATAATCGCCCCCGCTACTGGTGTCCGGATTGCGACACCATTCACTATCAAAACCCCAAGATTATTGTTGGGGCTGTGCCGGTCTGGGAGGGCAGGATACTGTTATGCAAGCGGGCCATTGAGCCGCGTAAGGGTTACTGGACGTTGCCCGCCGGGTTTATGGAGAACGGCGAAACCATGCAGGAAGGCGCCGCTCGGGAAACCTGGGAAGAGGCTCTTGCCAGCGTTGCCGTGAAGGATCTGTATGCAATGTACAACTTGCCGCATATCTACCAGGTGTATGTCTTTTTCCTCGCGGATATGATCAACGGTGAGTATGGCGTTGGTGAGGAATCCAGTGATGCCGGTTTGTTCTTGCCTGAAGAAATTCCCTGGGATCAGCTCGCCTTTCCTACGGTGAGCCGGACTCTCAAATATTTTCTTGATGATATGACGCGAGGTGAATATCCAATCCGGGTTCAGGATATCGCTCCACTGGGCCGCAAGCCAGCCGAAGACTGAGTGAACGATAATGAGATATATACTGCTGGGGACGGTTTTGTCGCTACTGCTGGCCTGCTCTGATGCTCCGCAGCTTGATGCATCGAACGGTGTGCGTAGTGACATGTCGGCGGTTGATCCTGATGCCGTGAAAGCCCATGCGGCGAAGATTTTGCAGCCTTTCAAGATGCAGCTTATGCAAGCCTTGCAGAGCGGCATGGCGGAGGG
>PGZG01000237.1 GCA_002840115.1 Gammaproteobacteria bacterium HGW-Gammaproteobacteria-14
GAGGAAACCGTTCTCGCCCAACAGGGTCCAGACCTTGCGCGGCAGGATCTCTTCCTTTTCCCACTGGCTGTAATGGGGAGCGATTTCCTTTTCCATAAATTTGCGCACGTTGTCGCGAAACAGGTCCATTTCTGCCTGGTCGAGTTGTACTGCCTGAGTCATGGGGGTCTCCGCTGGATCAGCGCCGGGGTGGCGTAGTGGCGGTATTGTATACACCTTTTCAGACGAAGGCGGACTCGGCGGTCATGGCGCAGGAGCGAGGACTCGCTCCTGCGGGGAGGATCAGACTTGCGGTTTGATGGTGACCGGGGTCTTTAATGAGTTGCTGACAAAGCAATGGCGGTGGGCGCTGTCGTGGAAGCTTTTCAGGGTTTCCGCATCCACCTCATCGTCAAACACCACTTTGGGCTGTAGCACGATTTTGGTGATTGCCATAAAGCCTTCACTGTTTTTCTCCACGGTGCCTTCAGGGCGATCGATATAGCTGATCACTTTTTTCTTTGCCTTGGCAGCAATCGCCAGAAAGGTAAGCATGTGGCAGCTGGCTGTGGCGGCAACAACGGCCTCATCCGGATTAACCCGCTGAGCCGTACCGCCGTAGCTGGTGGAGGCCGAGGCTGGTACTACCTCGCCGCCGGGAAAGGTCCACTCATGGTCCCGATTGTAATGCTCATAATCAAACTCAACCCCACGCTGCAAGTGCCAGCTTACTGTCGGCTGGAAAGTACTCATGCTTCACTCCTCGATAGTGACTACTTATTAACTCTAGAAGTATAAATACCATGATCGGATTTTTAATGCAGCGCAACCTTGCGCCAGATCAAACTTCTTCCGATGCCGAGTCCGGACTATCCGTCAGGCATTCCTCGATATGACGCAGTACGGTGGGGCTGTAAAGCAATGCACAGTGACCCAGATAAGGCACATGAATATTACGAGCGTTACCACCGAGTACCGGGCTGGATGCCGGTAGTACGAAATTATCGAAGTTGGAGAAAATGGAATAGAACCGGGCGCCGCCGGGGGTCGGATCCAGACTGTTAAGCTCGTTGATAAAGTCACTGCGATAACGCATCTGGGAAGCCGCACCGAGCGGCGGAAACAGGGAAGCAATGCGCGAGCCCGCATGGGGCGAGCCCAGAGTAATCACCCGGTCCAGCTTGCCCGCCAGACCAAGGTGGTGCAACGCATAACGGGTTAGCGGGCCGCCCATGCTATGGCACACCAGATGGGCTTTTTCCGCTCCAGTGGCGGCCAGAATCCGCTCCACATGGCGGGTGACCTGTTCCGCCAGTTTGCGCGCATCGATGGTCGGCGGGGTGTAGCTCACCGCATAGACATTGGCCCAGCCCCGTAGCTTGAGGCGCCACTGCAGGGTCAGGAAATTGGCCGCATTACCACCATAACCATGCACCAGAATCACCGGGGTTTCGCCCTGCACCCGAGTGCGCACCGGCGAGGCATCGTGGATCAGTCGTAACGGATAGCTGAGCACCAGAATGCTGATGGCCAGCCATTCACAGAACACACCCCATAATGCCGGCAGCAGATAGACATGGTTGCGGTCACCGGGAACCTCCGCTGTATCAGGAAAGTTACGGCGGTCGTAGTACCACATGGCATACATCGACAAGGTGGAAAATGCCGTGGCCGATACAATCGCACCAAGCACCAGCTTAAGCAGGTCTAACATAATGTTTCCCCCGGATCACAAACGCTGAAACTAGGGGGATTTCCCGAGGGAGTCAAAGACCATGCTGTAAACATTGGTGAGCGGATCGGCCAGAGCCCGGCATACATCAGGGGTTTACACGTTAGGGCTGCGCCTTAGAAGTGAGCACCTCGTTGATTCGCTGTACAAGCGCTTCGCTAACACTGTGCCGACTGAGCATCAGGTGGACCGGCGCATCATTGGCCACCCAGCGTTGCTCAATAGATAGCTTCATTTGCTGCGCAACAAGCAACATTGATTGCTGGTCACCCATCACCAGATGGCCTCGACCGGCCGCCAGCATGGTTAGTGCCTGACGGGTGTAATCAAAGGTCAGCAAACGGTCACTGGCCATCAATTCATCGCGAACCGCCGCATAATCATCACCGTACCAACCGGCACGAGGGGCTATCAGGGTCAGCTCGCTATCCCGGAATCCGAAAAAATCCGAAGGAAGATCCTTCGTACCAGAGATGGCAAATACCGCCTGCACTTCCTGACGATAGGGCAGGGTAAACCAGGCATACCGATGGCGCGCCGGTACATCGCTGGCCGCCATTAACAAATCGATTTCTCCCCGCTCCAACAGCAGGTGGGAGCGCTCCGGTGGTATATCCGTAAATACGGCCTCACAACCCACCGCCGCCAGAATGGCTCGAACCTGCTGAACATCGATGCCCGTCCAGCGCTCATCGACCTTCTCCGCATAGGGAGGCCAGTGTTCTGCAGCAACAATTAGCGGGCGCTCACATACCGCCGAAACCAAGCCGGGCAGCCATGCAAGCAAGACAAACAGCGCAACCTTCATCCGGGGCTCTCAAACAAACAGACCCGGATTATGGCATAACGCCATCACTTG
>PGZG01000014.1 GCA_002840115.1 Gammaproteobacteria bacterium HGW-Gammaproteobacteria-14
CTATGACTATTTCCCGATTCTGCGCGAGCGTCGCCAGCAACAGGCCGGCACTCTGTCCGGCGGCCAACAACAGATGCTGGCCATTGGTCGCGGCCTGATGTCACGGCCATCGCTGATGCTGCTGGACGAGCCGTCCCTCGGCCTGTCGCCACTGTTGGTACAGGAAATTTTCACCATTATTCGACGACTGAATAAAGAACAGGGTGTCACCATTCTGCTGGTAGAGCAGAACGCCCATGTCGCCCTGAAAACCGCCGACTATGGCTATGTGCTGGAAACCGGCCGGATTGTAATGGCTGGCAGCGCTGAAAAGCTGCTCGCCTCCGACGATATCCGCGAGTTCTATCTGGGCCAGTCCGGCGGCCACGGCGACGCAGAAGGCCGGCAAGACAAACGCTGGAAACGGAAGAAGACCTGGCGATGACCATGACTGACGAACTGCATATCGACGGCTGTAATACCATGGCCAAGCTATGGCGCAAGCAGTGCCTTCAACGCGGCACGCGCATTGCCCATCGGGAAAAAGCGCTCGGCATCTGGCAGGCCTACAGCTGGGAACACTACTACCAGCGTGGCCGCGCCATCGGCGTGGCATTGATGGAACTGGGACTGCAGCGCGGCCAGGCTGTATCCATTCTCAGCGAAGACAACAAGGAATGGCTCTATTGCGATCTCGGCATTGTCGGCGCCGGGGGCATTGCTAACGGTGTCTACACCACCGACAGTGCCGAGCAGCTTGCCTACCTGATTAACGACAGTGGCTCCGCGTTTCTGTTTGTTGAAAATGACGAACAACTGGACAAATACCTGACCGTGCGCGATCAGGTGCCCACCTTGCAAAAAGTCATCGTTTTTGAGCGTAAAGGCCTGCGCGATTTCAGCGATCCGATGGTAATGTTTCTTGACGACCTCTACGCCCTTGGCGATGCGGTTGCCGACGCCGAAACCCGTTTTGCCGCCGCCATTGAGCAAAGTCAGCCGGATGATATCCGTATGCTGATCTACACCTCCGGCACCACCGGTGCACCCAAGGGAGCGATGATCAGCCACCGCAATATCCTGTTCCAGCTCAGTGCCGGCGAACAAATGCTGGAAGCACTGGAGAGCGACGAGCAGCTTTGCTTTCTGCCGCTTTGCCATATTCTGGAACGGCTGGTCTCTGTAGAAATGCCCATTTACAAAGGCTGCACCGTCAACTTTGCGGAAAGCCCGGAAACCGTTTTTGATAACCTGCGCGAAGTATCGCCCCACACCTTCACCGCCGTGCCCCGCCTGTGGGAGAAGATCTACAGCTCACTGATGAATATGCGCACCGACGCCACCGGCTTTGGTCGCTGGGCGTTTGATAAAGCCATCGCTGCCGGCCTGTCACTGCACGCCAACGACTCCCCCTCCCTTTGGCAAAAAATCCATTACCGGCTGTGGGATCTTCTGGTACTGCGCAACCTTCGCGACCTTATCGGCATGTCGCAGATGCGCCGCGCCACCACCGGTGCAGCACCCATTTCGCCGGATCTGATCCGCTGGTTCCATGCCATCGGCGTGCCACTCTATGAAGGCTACGGCATGACGGAAAGCACCGGCGTCATCTCCATTAACACCAGCGCACGACAACAGATCGGCACCGTTGGCAGCCTGCTGCCCGGCACTGACGTACGGATATCCGAACAGGGTGAAATTGTCATCCGTGGCGGCCATGTCTTTGCCGGTTACTGGAAAAAGCCGGAAAAGACCGCCGAAGATATTCGCGATGGTTGGCTGCATACCGGCGACATGGGCAAGCTTGAAGACGGCATGCTAACCATCACCGGGCGGATTAAAGACATCATCATTACCGCCGGTGGCAAAAACATCACCCCGGCAGAAATCGAGAGCAAGCTGAAGTTCTCGCCTTATATTTCTGATGCGGTGGTGATCGGCGATCAGCGCAAGTACCTCACCTGCCTTATCATGATTGATCAGGAAAATGTTGAAAAATACGCTCAGGAAAAACAGGTGCACTTCTCCGACTTCGCCTCCCTGTGTCGCGCCGAAGAGGTGCTCGCGCTGATCGACGGCATCGTCAACGAGGTCAACCAGTCCTTTGCTCAGGTCGAGCAAATCAAGTATTTCCGCCTGATTGATGTTCTGCTAACCGCCGAAGATGACGAGCTGACTGCCACCATGAAGCTCAAACGCTCTTTTGTAGAAAAGAAGCACAAGACCCTGATTGATTCCATGTACTGAATATTTTCCATGCACTGTTTTTTTATGCACTATATGTTTCATGTACTAGGCGGGTTACCCGCAGGAGACCACCATGAAAAGAATCTGCCTGATCGCACTAGCCGTATTTATCACAGGCTGTGGAGACAAACCGGAAACTACCCGAGGAGTCACCGATAACGAAGTAATTATTGGCGGCATCCATGATCTTTCCGGGGTGTTCGCTGCATTTTCCACGCCCGCCGTACGAGCAGCACAGCAACACTTTAGCGCGGTGAATCAGGCCGGCGGCGTACATGGCCGCAACATTCGCTATATCGTTGAAGATCATGGCTATCAGGTACCGCGCGCAGTACAGGCCACTAACAAGCTGATCAGCCGTGACAATATTTTCGCCATGGTAATGAGCCTCGGCACCCCACATAACCTGGCGGCCTTCCCGGTGATGGACCGCAACAATGTACCTAGCATTATGCCGCTGGCATTGTCCGCGCAAATGCAAACCGAAGGTGACTTCTCGCAACGCTTTGTCTTTGGCCCGAGCTACTATGACAGCGTGCTCGCTGGTGTGAACTGGCTGGCCGAAGAGCATGGTTTGCAGAACCTTTGCGTCATGTATATCCCCTCGGATTTCGGCCAGGAAGTGAATCAGGCCATGGTTGATGCCGCTGCCAACAATGACGCCCTGACGCTCAAGGAGTCCACCTCACACCGCCCGGATGAAAGCGACTTTACCGGCACGCTGTCGCGACTACGTGCTGCAGAATGTCAGCTGGTCGCTCTGGCCGTAGCCGTTCGCCCGATTATTTCAATAACCGCCGCGGCTCGGGATATGGGCTGGACCGACGTGAAATTTATCGTCTCCCAGGCGGGCTTTCATTCCGCCGTTGCCGCAGCGCCGGGTAATGCCACCGAGGGCCTTTATGGGGTATCCGCATGGCAGGATATTCACACTCGCAAGGACACTCCGGAAACCAGCGCCTGGATCACCAGCTACCAACAAGCCACTGGTGAATTCCCGAGCAGCGGCGCGGTACTAGGTCATGTCGGTGCGGAAATCTTTGTTCGCGCATTGCAAGCCGCGGGCCCGGAACTGACCATGGATGGCTTCCTCGCCGCCATGGAAACCCTCAACTTCGTTGAGCCCGTCACCGGTGTTGCAGTGGCCATGTCCGCAGACAACCACGAAGCCTCCAGTGACATCCACATCTCCCGCGTCGAGAGTGGCATCTGGCAACCACTGACAGTGGTGCGCCAACCCTAAACGGGTAAAAAGGGCCGGCGGTGTGTCTTTCAGCAGCAAGAATGATGCATGCCAAAGAAAACCGCTGGCCCACATCCTCCCGGTCACCGAACACCTCCTCCGCAGCAGCATTGCGCGCTCTGCCCACACCAAAGCAGGCATATAACAACCATTCGGAACCGATAATCGGTAGCCGGAGAGCCGTTCTGTAAAGCTCGATCTGAAAACCGTAGTCGTAATCAACCCACACTGCATGTCGGGCCAGCACAGCATCAGATTATTGCACTGAAGGACTCGACGTCAGGCAATGGGGCTAACGCGAGAGCCCGGTATACGCGTAACCACTGATACACCTTCTGCACATGTCCGGTATTGAATAACGGGTGGCGCATATTGTGCAGCACTCTGGCCGTACCATCAGGCGCCTCTGCCAAAAATAGCAGAATACAAATAATAAACCGGGGAACCCCATGCTCACTCCTGCTGCACGCCCTCTAGTCGCGATACTAGCTATATTCGCCATACTCCCGCTTTCCTCCACCGCGCTCGCAGGGGCGACAAAGAACGCTGTTTATCAGCTGGCACAACAATGCGTCGCGATTCGCTCGCCCGGTTCCGGTAAATATCTGACCAATAACCTGAACGTGTTCCGCTTTAACACCGGCGATATCAATCAGGCAGAAAAGTTCTTCGTCAAACCGGCACGGCTTGGGGATTTTCTGCTAACCGACAGAACTGGTAGATACCTCTCCAGTATTGTTCCTCAGGTGGAGTCGCCCTTTCCACAACCCGGCCTGGCATCGGAATGGCGCATCAGTGGACAGCAAATCGCCAATAATCACTTCCGCTTCAAACTGAATAACCGCCTTACCCAAGCACCGATTCAATACGAGTACATGCAGAAAATAACACGCAAGTTCCTCTGGTTTACCTATCACACCTGGGAGCCGCGCATTGACCAGCACTTCGATCTGGTGACGCGCACTGATTGCAAGTCCTATCCAGAAATTCCCACCAATGTGCGCGGCGACATCAACGCTCTGAAAGGCGACATCAATGCCCCCGTACGCGGCTATGTCGATGCTCACACCCATATCACCTCCTACGAGTTTATGGGCGGGCGGGTGATGCATGGCGCGCCATTCCACAAATACGGAGTGCCATGGGCATTGGATGACAGTGCTCGCAACCATGGACCGAATGGCTCCCTTGATCTGATCGGCAACCTGCTTGAGTACGGGGATCCGGGCTTTCGATACGACACCCGTGGCTGGCCGGATTTTCCGTTCTGGCCGAACGCCCGGCAAAAAACCCATACCGGTTACTACTACAAGTGGATCGAGCGAGCCTGGTTATCCGGCATGCGTATGAACGTCACCTTGCTGGTGGAAAATCAGGTGCTGTGCCTGGCGCAATCCACCATCAATCCAATCGGCTGGATACCCAAAAACAGCTGCGACACCATGGACAGCATTCGCCTGCAGGCCAAACGCGTCTATGAAATGCAGGATTATATTGATGCTCAAGCCGGTGGCCCGGGCAAAGGCTTCTTCCGCGTGGTGACTTCGCCGGCACAGGCGCGACAGGTGATTGCCGACGGCAAACTGGCCGTAGTGATGGGCGTAGAAGCCTCAGAAACGCTGAACTGCGGCATCAAGGACTACTGCGATATCTCCAAGATAGAGCAAGGCCTTAATGAACTGTACCAACTGGGCGTACGCGCCATTTTCCCGGCGCATAAATCCGATAATCAGTTCAGCGGCGGGAAAGTCGAAAACGGCTTTGTCAATCTCGGCCAGGCACTGGCAACTGGTCATTACTTTGAAACCAAACACTGTGATGAACATACCCGCGGCAAGGCCATGGACTCCGGACTACCGGTAATTGGTGAAGTACCAGTAATAAACCAGTTGCTGGTTCAGGTCGGTGTATCACCGAGTTATGACGATCATGATGACCACTGCAACACCCGCGCACTGACACCTTTTGGCGTATATCTGGTTAATCGCATGATCGACCTGAACATGATCATTGACCTGGATCATCTCAGTGCTGACGCGATCTCACAGGTCATGGATATAGTCGAAGCCCGTGATTATAGCGGCGTGGTCAGCTCGCATAGCTTTATGCACGGCGCCAAGGACGGAGCGCTACATCGCAACTTCAAACGCATGCTCAATGTTGGCGGATTCGCCGCTCACTATATGCAAAATGCAGATCGTGCCCAGACGCAGTTCCCGGAATATCTGGATGCGATACAGCAAACACCCTATCTGCTGGCCATGGGCATCGGCACAGACACCTCGGGTCTTTCTGGGCAACCCGGGGCGAGGCACATAGGCGGCAACCCGCTGGCCTATCCGTTTACCACTGAGCTTGGCTTGGTATTTGATCGGCAGAAATCAGGCAACCGCACCTTTGACCTCAATAATGAGGGCATGGCCCACTACGGCCTGCTGCCGGACTTGATCGAAGACATTCGACAGCGAACGCACCCACGCATCTATGAAGGCATTATGAACTCTGCTGAAGGTTACCTGCAGATGTGGGAGCGGGCGGAAAGCAATAACAATGCACAGTATGTGGATCCGCTATAACAGCAAGCCAACTACACTAGAAATAGACATTAAAGAGAAGATCAAGGCGCTCTGCGACACAAGTCCGGATGCGCCTGACTCTCCGGGAAACCAGTGCCTGAAAACCCGCTGCCAGAAAGCCACTGGCAAACGTCCCTGAAGTCCCTCACAAGCCCGATAAACCCCATCCCGCTTCCCCTTTTTAATCTGCCAGACAGGCAATCAATTATTCCTATCGGCTGTATCCGAAGCCTCCATTGGGAGCTGATCCAGTGCTAACGTATAACGAGGATGTACAGTCTGATTATTGGGCGTATTGTTTGATCAATGCCAAAACAATGTACGTGATGTAGTGCGCCTTTTTGTCTGGCTCTGCTTGAGCAGAGATCAGGCAGAGTAGCCTTGGATGGCATACATCGTCTGTACCTGAGATGTAGCCCAACTGACGGAAAATCGGGAGAACACAAATGAGTACGAAGAATAGTGGCAACGAAGGCAAATGCCCGGTCATGCATGGTGCTCGCACCACCATGGGCGGCGCAGGCACCGGCAATCAGGACTGGTGGCCAAACCAACTGAATTTGAAAATCCTTCACCAACACAGCGCCGAAACCAACCCGCTAGGCAAGGATTTCAACTACGCCGACGAGTTCAAAAAACTCGATCTTAAAGCACTGAAAAAAGACCTCTATGCCCTGATGACCGACTCGCAGGACTGGTGGCCGGCGGACTATGGTCACTATGGACCACTGTTTATCCGTATGGCATGGCATAGTGCTGGCACCTACCGCACCGGTGATGGCCGTGGCGGTGCGGGCACTGGCAACCAACGCTTCGCACCACTCAACAGCTGGCCAGACAATGGCAACCTCGACAAGGCCCGCCGCCTGCTGTGGCCGATCAAACAAAAGTACGGCAACAAGATCTCCTGGGCTGACCTGATGGTGCTGGCCGGTAACTGCGCACTGGAATCCATGGGCTTCAAAACCTTCGGCTTCGCCGGCGGCCGAGCAGATATCTATGAACCGGAAGAGGACATCTACTGGGGCGCCGAAGACAAATGGCTGGCTGACAGCAAATCTGCCAACAGCCGCTACTCCGGCGAACGGGATCTGGAAAACCCGCTGGCCGCCGTACAGATGGGCCTGATTTACGTTAACCCGGAAGGCCCGGATGGCAACCCGGACCCCCTGCTGTCCGCCCGTGACGTGCGCGAAACCTTTGCCCGCATGGCCATGGACGATGAAGAAACCGTCGCCCTGACCGCGGGCGGTCACACCTTCGGCAAGGCCCACGGTGCTGGCGACGCTGCACTGGTTGGCCCGGAACCGGAGGCCGCACCGATGGAAGAGATGGGCTTTGGCTGGATATCCAGCCACGGCAGCGGCAAGGGCGGCGACACTATCACCAGCGGCATCGAAGGCGCCTGGACCAATACCCCCACCACCTGGGATACCAGCTACTTTGACCTGCTGTTTGGCTATGAGTGGGAGCTGGTCAAGAGCCCTGCGGGCGCCTGGCAATGGCTGGCCAAGGACGTCGCCGACAAGGACATGGCGCCCGACGCCCACGACCCGAAGAAAAAGCATCGGCCGATGATGACCACTGCCGATATGGCGATGCGTATGGATCCGGCCTACGAAAAAATCTCGCGCCGCTTCCACAAGGACCCCAAAGCCTTCGCCGATGCCTTTGCCCGCGCCTGGTTCAAGCTGACCCACCGTGACATGGGGCCCAAACCCCGTTATCTGGGTAGTGAAGTGCCGAAGGAAGACCTGATCTGGCAAGACCCGGTACCCGCCGTCGATCACAAGCTGATTGGCAAGAAAGACATCGCCGCACTGAAGATGATGATTCTCGAGTCTGGTCTGTCCGTCTCCAAACTGGTATCCACCGCCTGGGCCTCCGCCTCCACCTTCCGTGGCTCTGACATGCGCGGCGGCGCCAATGGCGCCCGCATCCGTCTGGCGCCACAGAAAGACTGGGCGGTAAACCAGCCCGCCCAGCTGAAGAAGGTACTGACCAAGCTGGAAGAGATTCAGACAGCCTTCAATAGTGCGCAATCCGGCAAGAAACGCGTATCACTGGCCGATCTTATTGTTCTGGGAGGAGCCGCTGCCATTGAGCAGGCAGCCAGCCAGGCCGGACACAAGATCGAAGTGCCGTTCCAGCCGGGCCGCACCGATGCCAGTGCCGCGCAAACCGATATTGAGTCCTTCAAGGTATTGGAGCCTGTGGCTGATGGCTTCCGCAACTACCAGAAGAAACGCTTCACCGTGCCGGCCGAAGAAATGCTGATCGACCGCGCCCAACTGCTCACCCTGACCGCACCGGAAATGACGGCGCTAATCGGCGGCATGCGGGTGCTGGGCACCAATGTTGGCAGCGCCAAACATGGTGTGCTGACGAAAAAACCGGGCACGCTGAGCAACGACTTCTTCGTCAACCTGCTGGATATGAGCACCGAATGGAAGCCGGTCAACGCCGACGCAGAAGAGTTCGAAGGCCGCGACCGCAAAACCGGCAAGGTGAAGTGGACCGCGACTCGGGTCGATCTGGTATTCGGTTCCAACTCGCAATTGCGTGCGCTGGCCGAAGTCTATGCACAGGAAGATTCGAAGAAGAAGTTTGTTCGTGACTTTGTTGCCGCATGGAACAAGGTAATGAACGCAGATCGCTTCGACCTGGCTTGATCCGTTAACCTGCAAAAACACACCGTTCTCCGCTGTTCCAGCGGGGGACGGTGATAGCTTCAATCCAGCAACCCCTCAAGCGGCACATCTGGCAATCGAGCCTCACCCCAGCTTTCCTGAATCATCACTATCACCCGTTGTAATTCATCTGCATCAATCGCCGCCAGTGCACCATGCTCCAGTGGGTCATAATGAAAAATATACAAACGCGAGGCGAATTCCTCGAACGGCAGTGATGCCTCGCCATATCGCTCACCCTGACCGGCAGTGCTAACAACCACACCATTGCCCCAGTCCTGGCCGCTGTCGTTATTCGGGTTATAAAAATACACCCGCATAATATTTTCCTGATCCAGACCGATGCGCAAAATAGTGACCGCATGCCAACCGATAAACCGGGCAACACTATCAGTCACCGCAATACCCGCCGGCTGCGGGTGAATCAGCGGTTGATTACCGTTATAAAAAGGATGATAGCTGGCATAAAAATGCCTTAGAAACGTTTCCGTTTCGAACAACAAACCTGTTTTCACATCAACGCCAATACGAAAACCACGCCCGGTCCACCACCCATGAAACTCGGGATTTACCCAGCGATGCGGATCTCCATCACGGCCAATACAGCGCCGCCCCATCTCGGCATAAATACGATCCAGATGCGGCACCACCACCATAGACACCGGGTCCAGATCAACAGGCGCCGTCTGTGCCACCCCCATATCCGACAACCGTGATGACACAGGCTGGCCTTCAAAATGCATGATAATTTCATCATCACGGGCCGCCCAGGCCACCATCTGCAGCAAATAATCCGGATCATTGCAGGACCACATGGACAAAGCACGAGCTGACTGGCAAGTGGGATTATTCCCCTGACCGACCCCCAGCGGCTGACCCAACATACACAGCACGCCTTCCATCAATCGCGTTTCCGGAGACACATCAGGCGGTAGCACCAGCGTCAAACGATTAACCGCCTCCGGGCACAACGACAACCTCAACTGTCGCCACAATGCCGGAGCGAGTGGTGACTGATAAAGAATGCCCCGCTCCAGCATCAACGCCAGGCCATAAATGGCCTGCGGCGTATACGGCGTAACCGATTGCTCAATCAAGGCATGCACCAACTGTCGGTAACACAGCATGCAATCACGGCCAGTACTTGAGAGGCCCAGCGCATCCGCCAGTAAATTTTCCTGATGCGCTAATAAATGCAGCAGCAATAATGGGTGATACGCAGACACCAAACCTGTGTCATGCATGGCACGAGCAAAACCGGATGCCTCGGTTTGCAAGGTCATTTCATCCATTGCCGCCAAACGCTCCTGATACGCCTCCAAGCCCGGATCTTCCCGGCTGGCACGGGTTGGCCCAAACAGACTACTGACCAGACGGTCCGCCCCCGCTCCGGTCAGGGCAATATCAGGATCATACTGACAGGCAGCAATGCGGGTAATCATCTGTTTAACCGGCCCGGTTTCGATCGGGCGCTGTTCAAGAACGCGCCAGATCTCATCAATCAGCTTATCGACAATTTGCTCATAACCAATATGACTTGCCAGATGTGTCAGGAGGGCGCCTGGCAGAAATGCCAAACGTCCCTGATGCAAACGCCTGGATTCATCCGCAGGGCTAAACAATAAATCCAGATTGATCGCAAGAATCTGCGTTAAGTAGTGATTGGCATACTCCGCCGATATTAACGGATGCTGATATTGACCACGGGCCACCGCTAAAAGCCGAAGGCTGCTCAGCGTTTCGATCAACAGAATATCCACGCCTCCGGTAAGCGCATGGCGTGACAACGGCGCCACCAGATGTTGCGGCGCTGCCCAGTCAGAGCCGAGAAAAACGCCCGCATGTTCAAGCGCCTCGGCACGGGCTTCTATCAACGCCAGGCCATTCTCATGCTGTAGAACCCGGCGACAGGTATCAAATACACGGGGTAACTTCCCGATTTTGGCGAATTCCTGGCCCCCCGCCAGCAGCGCAATAGCCTGATCAAGCTTATTGATCAGATGCAACGGGGCGCCATTGCCACCATTATCAATACTGTTTTCGCTACCGGCATCTGTCATGCAATAGGCCTTAACACATCATCAAAGATAAAAATCGAGCTCTTCCTGATGCTTAAGCAGCTTGTGCAAGGTATCCGCATCATCACCAACAAAATACACCAGCCCCCAGTGGGTGCCAAACGCTGTGCGCTTGGTAACAGTCTCCTGTAACGGTGCCGTCAACTCATGGGACTCAAAATAAGGATGTGACTCAGTTTCTTCAGGAATCTCCAGCACACTGACTACTCTACGCCGCGGGTAAACCCCGAAACACCCAGCGTATCCCTTGGCATCCACCACCTCACGAGGGAAAAATGCGCTGACTTCCTCCTTGGTAGCCTTGGGGTCAAAGCATAGGATCAAGGCCTGATAGGCATTAAAACCATACACTCGCTCCAGCAATTCAAACACCTTGAAGCCTGGCGGGCGGTAAGCAACTTCCCCAAAATACATCTCGCCATCACTGGTAACGAAATACTCCGGGTGAATAAAACCAAACTCAATATCAAAGGTGCGAATCAACTTTTCGATTTGCTGGCGGATTTGTGGTCGATACTCTTCCAAGGCTGGAGAGGCTGGCACATAGACTGAATATCCCAAAGTGACATATTCAGAGATATTTAAAAATACAATTTTCCCGTTATGAACCCAGGCCTCAACAGCGAACTCCCAACCATCAAGATGAGACTCCATCAGCGCTGGAAACTCTTCATCGGGGATAGCATCCACTTCATCCGGGGTACGAATCACTCGATGCCCCAAGCAGCCAGCCTTATCAAAAGCCTTAAAGTGAATGGGGTCATTTGGATCACCATCCAGCTTCAATAGCGTCTGGTTAACCCTTCTGAGAAACCGGATCACATCCTCTCGGTCATGGGCTTCTTCGAAAATACCCACACGAATACCACCAAGCTGGGCGCGACGCTTCATCAGTGATTTATCGCGCATCAGCATGGACTGACCGAAAAGACGCGGGTTATCCATCAACACTGAGTTAATTGCACCAGCCCACTCAACCGTTTCTTCAAACAAAGGAATGGCAACATCAACACCAAGCTCGTGTAACTTCTCTGCAATTTCCATCGAGCGATCATTGAGTCGCTCAAAGTTCCATGGCAGATAAGGAATATTATGCTCCGTACAGTAGGGCTCAGCCCAATCGGGGGCCACAACAATGTATCGCCGGTCGAAGTTCTCAGCAGCCTCAATGGCGTTAAGACTCCAGCCAAGTAGCGCAATATATCCCTTGTTAACGTCTTTTGTGATAGATGCTGTCACGATAAGCTACCTCGTATTAGGTGAGTAAATCTCCTGATCGATAGTTATTGATGCATTGCCAGAAGCGACCAAAACTGGTCGAGAAGAAATCAAGCGGGGTGAATCAAAGACACGCCAACGTCAAACAAGCGCAGAATAGCATATTTGAATATTATTCGCATTTCTGTCAGAAGAAGTACAGCGGATCAATAACCAAGACCCCCATACCCAAGCAGCTCCTGACGTAACAGAGAAAAATTGCAACGCAAGAGCTGCGCCATGCTGGCCTTGATTAGGCATTTTTCAGCTCCGACCTCAGCCACCGAAGACCGTAAAGCTCAAGACTACATAAGCACCGTAGCCAAGCAGAAGCAATCCACCTTCAGCCCTGCTAAGCCGACTACCCGTGTAAAGAAACAACAGCAAAATCAGGGAGGTCACAAGCATGACCCACTGATCAAACTGCAGAATCCGATCATGAACCGGCAGCGGTTGCAACACGGCAGATATTCCAAGTATTCCCAGAAGGTTAAAAATATTGCTACCCAGAATATTCCCAATTGCAACATCCGCATGCCGCCGGAAGGCTGCAATGACTGAAATGGAAAGTTCCGGCAAAGAGGTTCCAACGGCGACAAGGGTCAAGCCTATTACAGCCTCAGAGAGTCCGAATGATTCCGCTATTCCCACAGCTCCTTTTAGCAGTATCTGGGAGCCCATAATCAAAAGCACCAAACCCAATACAACTGCCATTACTATCCACAGTGTTGTTTTTGGCAAAGCTGTCACTTCCTCACCTTCAGCCTTGTGCAATTGTGCGGAGGGAGCTTCTCCAGAACGTTCCGTTCTATACGCCCAGATAAGATAGCCTAGCAACGCAAGCAGAAAAATGGCGGCATCTGACCTTGCAAGCGCATTTCCCCCGACAAGGATAAGAAAAAGAATGCTCGCCGCCACCACAGTCACTGCATCACGCCTTAGCACAAGCGGCTTGACTGAAAGCGGCGTAATCAACGCGCACATGCCGAGGATCAGTAGAATATTACTAATGTTGCTTCCCACAACATTACCAACTGCTATGTCAGGTCGTTCATTCAATGCTGCGTCGACCGAAACCACCAGCTCCGGAGCAGAAGTACCAAACCCTACAATCAACAAGCCACTAAGCAACGGAGACACGCCCATACGCTTAGCTGCGGCCAACGATCCTCTAATCAAAGCCTCCCCACCACCGGTCAGCAGTAAAACCCCAATAAGGACGAAAAGCAGGTTCAACATACTTTTATATTCCCAATCCCATAATTGAACAGTGAATACTGACCAGTCCCGCGTTCTTCAGAAAACTCGAGACCACCGATGCTTGTTAACTATTCTCTCTAATTAAGTCAGCGAAGCAAGGCCCAATAGATAGGTCATTAATATTGCGAGGGTAAGCGGGAAAAAGTGACGTTCGCAGGCACCTTCAATGCAGCCATCACTTACGCGGGAAGCCTCCATGAATTGGATCAATTAAGGGGAAACTGCGGGTATCACCTCGAACGAGAAGCGCAGCAATTCAAAACAGCAACTTTCTCGACCCTATATACCCTTCTTGGCTTTAGAGCCTAACAGCAATTAACCGGATAGCACGCAGCACTATCGAGAAAGAGCAGAACCCTACCTACCCTATAGCGCATCTCTCAATGACGCCGAACTATCCAATGAAATCAATGTGATAGCCAGCAATAACCCGAACCATAGCAGGGGCAATTAACCTGCTCAACTCAGGATATAGGGCCCTAAAAACCCTATATCTTGAAAGGCTATAGCGGGTGTAGTCTGTACGCTGGCACACGCCGTAAGAAGCCTCCCTCCGATGGCGATCAAACCATTGGTTTTACAGCCATTCACGGAAGGTAAAAATGAACTCAAGCTCCGCTCTGGACAAGAGATCGCCAGAAATATTATCTCCCCTTAAAAACCACCTCCTGGCAGCGCTCTCGCCTGAAGTGCAGGATCGTATTTTCCCCCAGCTTGAGCGAGTGACTCTTAAACTCGGCGAAGTGCTTTATGAGTCTGGCGACACCCTGAAAAACGTCTACTTCCCCATTGATTGCATCGTGTCACTGCTATACGTAATGGAAAATGGCTCATCGGCGGAGATTGCCGTTGTCGGCAATGAAGGTATTGTCGGTGTTGCGTTGTTTATGGGTGGCGAAAGCACACCAGGGCGGGCTGTTACGCAAAGTACAGGCGTTGCTTATCGGCTGGCAGGGCAGAAGATGAAAGACGAGTTCAATCGCCACAGTGACGTATTGCACCTTCTATTACGGTACACACAAACGCTCATTACACAGATGACACAAACAGCCGTGTGCAATCGTCATCATTCTATTGACCAACAGCTATGCCGCTGGCTTCTATTATCTCTGGATCGCCTGCCAGGGAATCAACTTAATATGACGCAGGAACTGATCGCCAACATGCTGGGAGTGCGGCGCGAAGGAGTGACAGAAGCCGCAGGAAAGCTGCAAAAACTCGGGGTTATTCAATACAACCGAGGCCATATCACTGTACTGGATCGCCCTCATCTGGAAAAACTTAGCTGTGAATGCTATGCCGTTGTCCGCCGGGAAACTAATCGATTACTGCCCCATGTACCTTACAAGCCAGGCCAGATAAAATCATTGAGAGAGTAATCAGCATTCAGGGGGCTCTGATAATACATAGTCGATTAATACATAGTCGATGCTCGCTTTATGGAGTAGTAGACTACGCGAAAATGGCAAGCCTCCTTGCCACTTTCGCACAGAAGAATCACACAGGAAGGTCACCCAGAAAGACCACCCAGTCTTTTGATTTAGAATGAAAAAACGACTCCAACGCTAGCCACATCAACATCAGTAGTTCCACTGATATCAATGCCAACTTCGTCACTGGTTAACTCCACCTTGTATCGCTCAAACTCCAGGCGCAGCGCAAGCGCTGAACTAAAGTTCACATTGATACCCGCACCATAGAAAAGCTCCTGGCCACTTTGCGAATTCTTCAAGCCAAGGTACTTAACATCGCTCTCCCACCAGAGGTTGCCCACTTTAGCAAACACATCAAGGCCGTCCCCGAATGGAATAAAACCCATTAATGCGAGTGACCCACCAGTAAGGTCGGATCTGAAGCCATTATCATCCGCCCCACCAAAGTCATGGATCGCAGCCTCAATACCAACATGACTATTGAACTTGCCACCCACAAATGCCTTAAGCACCGACGTATCGTCTTTGAAATCACCGCCATCAACACGACCCAAGCCATAGGCGCCACCAATATATGCCCCGCCATCCGCCGATACCGTACTTGCCGCAAGCCATAAACCAGAACCCATCGCCACTGACAATGCGATGCCCGTCATTTTTTTAATAGAAATTGAACTTTTCATATCGAATTCCTTTTTCCATGCAAAAGAAAAATCAATGGGGGTCATCAGCATTCAACAACCCATGACTCTAACGGCTTAAAAAATAATGTACCGCTAGTTTACATCGTCATTAGGATTAAGCTTTCACAGTAAAGTTCCATGGCCTCTATTTTGACATCATGCATAACAGATATTTGTGGCTTAAAAAATTCTCTTGGTGCGCTAGCGTACAGATAACCCAATTAGACTCATTCATTATAGGCTCCTGATAAATCAGCAACGGTCATCACTAAAAGCGGAGAAATTGCCATGAACAAGAATCAGGTAAGTGGGAAAATTGACGAAGTAAAAGGAAAAATCAAAGAAGCCGCTGGCAAGGCTATTGATAACAAAGAAATGGAGTTAAAAGGCAAGATACAAAAGAATATGGGGAAAACGGAGCAAAAAGTCGGCGACATCAAAGAAAGCATTAAGAAAAATATTTAATGCCTGGCCGGCCATCAGCGCAACCACTAACACTCAGTGATGATCCGGTTGCCGCCTCTCTGCGGCAATCGTTATTTCAGCAACTCAGAAACCTGATACCGTAGCACCCTTCCACCTTTATCCCGCTAGATATCTCTGGCTTTCCGGAAACAAACTTCCGGATGGCATTCTTGCGCTAGCGCGACAGCATGAAGGGGCGAATGCCCAGCCTATGGACTGCCTCTGGATCTGCCCCCTTCCTGGCTCCTCATCTCATCCTTGGCATCCAGAACAACACCCGATTGCATACTCATCCACCTCGGAGTGTGCATTCGGCACCTTGCTGTTGACTACCCGTCGAATCTCGTCCTCCCTTCGCTTGGCTTCTCCCAATTGCAGCCGATTGTTAACTTTCCGACGTTGCCCGAATCCACCCACTTATAAATTCAGCAAGCATAAACATCATCTTCCCAAGCAACGCCCCTATGGCGAAACCCATCTGGAAACGTTTCGCGCGATGCCACTAAAGTACTGCAAAGAAAACGCCTGACTAAAATATTGAGGTGATGTCGCCACGTTTTGTGGGTAGCTTGCGAAATTCTAATTAGCTTGCTTCAACTGTGCCAATACGATCAGCTGATCGCCATCCTTCAGTGACAAGAGCATGCCCCGCGGAGGATTGAGATAAGCGTGATGCCCCTGATCGTCCGGAACCGCTCGCCA
>PGZG01000238.1 GCA_002840115.1 Gammaproteobacteria bacterium HGW-Gammaproteobacteria-14
GGCGGTCAAGCGTTACGGCAAGGACGGCTTTCTTCCGTCCGAGGCGCGCTTCTGTCGCAAGCTGGCAGCCGCTGACCGCTTTCCACAACATCTGGAGTTTTACGGCGTGTTCAGCGGCGATGAGCTGGTCGGCTTCTCTGAGAATCACAGGCATGGCGGTGCAGTATTCTGGGAGAGCATCTGGTACGCGCCAGCCCGATTGGGCGACTACAGCAGCTACCTGCTCACCCACGCCATGCTTGACTATTACGTGAATACGCTGGGCCTCGAATACGCCTCCGATGGCAGCCGCTCGTTGTATCACGACACGCAGGTTCAGAAATTCTTTGTTGACAAGTTTGGCTTTGAGGAATGTCCAGCTCGAATGCATCTTTGCTATCGGAAGTGGTTGGCAATGCTAATGCCCACTGCTCGTTTCCTTGAGCCTTTGATCGAAAAAGTTAGACGGCGATCTTCTTTTGATTCATTGAACAAAGCGGCTGGGCTGTTAGTTCAGGACCGAATCGCGCGGCTTTTGTAATGAATTTCAAACAAGAAAGCTTGCGTAGGTCTCATTGCAAAGTAAGTCATGCATTGATCAGATGACTTGGTCAAAGCAAATAGACGGCTGGTGTTTCGCCTTGATATGGGGAAAATAACGAGCATATGTCTTACGATGAGCAACATCATGTTGACTCGGCGACGCGGTCGTTCAAGGAAATATTCCAGGGTATCGATCATCCGGCACGACAGCTCTCCTGGCTGGCTGGCCATAGATTATTGGGAGTTTCGGATTTGCTGGTCGACCGGGGGCTAATTGAGCCCTGGACGGCGGATATGATCCGACCGTTGGCGAACAAGTCCGCGCGGGTGCCGGCCGTGCAGTTGGCTGAAGAGCGAGCTGTGCTGACCGCACTGATGCAAGCGCAAGTCCCCGCTCTGGCGCTGAAAGGATGCCTGTTAGGATACAGAGTCTATCCGAAACCAGATCAGCGAATGCGTGGAGATCTTGACGTGCTCGTTGCGGTCGATCGAATCGCTGAGGCTCGCGTTATATTGAATAGTATCGGCTACGAGCCGGAATGGCAAATCGCCGGCGGGACGCCGAGCACACAGGAGTCATGGATACGCGATAGCGAGGGAATCTCTTTTTACGTAGATCTTCATTGGGACATTCGTAACCACCCTGCACTGCGCGCTGTGCTTGGATTTGATGAGCAATGGAGCGCCGCAGTCAGCCTGGATACTCCCGAACCAGGTTTGAAGGGGCAGGGAAACGTTCATGCGTTGATCAACGCCTCGATGCACTGGTTTGATGATCTATTTCCCGTTACGCGTCCGCTTGGCTGGTTGCTGGACAAGGATCTCCTATGGCGAGCAATGAGCGATACCGAGCGGCAATACGCTGTTACGCTGGCCATCGAACGGGGCGTAGCCGGCTTGCTCGCTGAAAGCCTGAAGATGAGTCGGATCGTTTTCGATGCGCCGGTAAGCGATGACATTCTCGAAAAACTGGAAAGTGCCGGTCGTGGCCAGCGCGCTACTCGCCTCGCGCGCACCGATCTTAAGCCCATCCGGAAGTGGCTGTTCGCGCTACGTTGCGAGCCGGGTTTGTGTGCCAAGCTTGTGCGTATCCGAGAGTCGCTTCTACCTCCACCTGCGTACATGCGTGAGCGATACCCGCAAGGTTCCCGTCTGGGCTTGGTTGGATTGCACTGGCACCGACTTTTGAAAGGTTTGAAAACTGAACACTAGGGCTAAAAATTGAATCCTGTTCTGAGGTCTAGAATTCCACTTCTCTCGGCTGAGGGTCGTCTTCTTCTGCTGCTTGCTCGGAATCAGATGACCGATACCGATCTAGAGATGCTGGAAGCTGCGGCGCATGAGATAGGCGATTGGAATGTGGTTGTTGAGAGAGGTGCAGAGCACTTTATTCTTCCTATCGCATATAGGCACTTACGCCACTTACCAACGGGTGCGGTACCCGAGCGTACTCTCCAGGAGATGAAGCGTCGCATACTACCCATGATAATGTGCTCATTGAAGTTTTGCGCGGAGCAACAAAATTTTTCGGAGTCTATTTTGCGATCAAACCAGATTCCGCATGCCTTCGTGAAAGGCGAGGCTTTGGCAGGTTGTTATTACGACGAACCCGGGGAGCGCTTCTGTCGCGATATCGACTTACTTGTCCACGGTGAGAACCTGGTGCAGGTTGCGGAGTTGGCACAGCAGGGTGGCTACAGAGTTTTTCCGAATCGTGAGCTCCTGAGCCGTCAGGATCTCCATGCGGCGGCAAGGTTTTATCCAGTGATTTCTCTGTTCGGGCCTAATCAGATTTTGATTGAGGTTCATTCGGAGTTGGACAAGACGAGCCAGATTTTTGATACGGCTTCTCTTTTGGATACAGTGCAGTCACGAACCCTGCATGGGCATCAATTATCGGTACTACCGCTCAGTCAGCATTTTGTATTTGTCTGCCTGCATAGCACGCGACATCTTTGGTCGCATCTGAGCTGGCTGGTTGATATCGATGCGATGGTTCGACATGAAGA
>PGZG01000239.1 GCA_002840115.1 Gammaproteobacteria bacterium HGW-Gammaproteobacteria-14
GTTTCGTTGGGGCAGTTGTCGGTATCGCCGACAGCGTTGGCGTTTGATATTCCGGTGATGCTGGGTGTGGCGTTATTGTGCGTGCCAATCTTTCGCAGTGGTTTTGTGGTTACGCGTATGAACGGTGCCTTGTTCCTGCTTTGTTATGCGGCCTACCTTGGCTGGCTGGTGCTGAGTAATAGCGCAGGAGGGGTGCCTGCGGGGTTTGTGCTGGTGCTACAAAAAGGCCTGCTGCCACTGGCGATTGTGTTTACCGTAGTGACCTTTGTGCTGTCGGTGCGTTCCGAGCCTCGCAAGACGCTCTAAAGAGCCTTAGGCAGGTTACTCATCATCACTTGCAAGCACCGAGATGGCTGCCAGAGTTTCCGGGTCCCGCTCCTTGATACGGTTGGCGATCTGGTGCTGGAAAAAATAGCGGAAGTCAGAGTGCTCCTGCGCTGCATAGAGGCACGGGTCGCCGGGCAGGATGGGCGTATGTCCAACGGCGCTGTCATCAATCACCATGGCGCTCAGGGTGCCGTTACCGGAAAGTCGCCAGCTCACCACCTCCAGCAAGCTGATAGTGTGAAAGCCGTCGGCAGAAAATACGGCATGGGTCCCGATAGTATCTGGAATCTCCTGCGCCGCAGGTTGATTGCTACAGGGCCTACCAAAGAAGGCTGCAGCTGCACGCAGTTCATCCTGTTTGTGTTGCGGTGCTTCCTCGAACATATAGGCGCTGTCAGGTAACCGATAGCCCTCCCAGCGGCCATTCAGCGGGTCAGCCAGCTCCTGACAGGGGATAACGGCATTGAGCCATGGGATTATGGCTACTACGCTGTCATCGTCGCGTAGCGCCCAGCAGAGAATTTTGATGGAAAACATCTTGTCGGGATGGCGATCATTGGAGTACAGCAGTTCCAGCCCATCAAGCTCTGGTGAAAGGCGAACAATGCGGGGTTTTTCAGGATGACGGCGCGGTACCAAGGGCACCACATTACCGTATCGCTCTGATACAGGGGCGGTCTGTCGCTGGATGCCCATGGGGGTCTCCCTTGGCGGAACCAGGCTGGCAGTGCAGTGACCGACGGGGTCAAGGGACGCCGGGTCGCGGCGACTGTCCTGATTACACTAACGCGAGGCAGGCACTGACACAAGTCACGACTTTACTCAGCGGTGTAGAACCGGTGTTGAGTGGTTTTTTCAGTGGCGGCTGGCTTGTAGTTTCAGGTGTAAACGGATGCTTAGCATCATTGCTGCCGAGGTTAGCCCGACAAGAAGACCGATCCAGAAACCTTCGGGGCCCATGGGGGAGCCGAGCCTTTCGGTGAGCGCCAAAAGATAGCCTACTGGCAAGCCGATGCCCCAATAGGCCAACAGGGTAATAAACATAGGGATGCGGGTGTCTTCGAAGCCACGCAGGGCGCCACTGGCGGTGACTTGCCAAGCGTCCGAGAGCTGATAGAGCGCGGCAAATAATAACAGTCGAGCGGCCATGTCGAGGACTTCCGGGTTATTGGTGTACAGCAAAGGCACCTGGTGTCGCAGCAGCATTAGTGCGCCGCCACTGGAAAGGCCGATCACTGCGGTCATCATCATGGCTACACGGACTGTACGGCGTATGGCGGCGGGGTTCCCAAGACCGCGAGCGTGACCGACGCGAACGGTAACTGCCAGTGCCAGACTCAGGGGAATCATAAACAGCAAGCCGGTAAAGTTGAGTGCTACCTGATGACCGGCCACGACGGTGGGGCCAAGGCTGCTGATTAGCAGGGCAATCATGGCAAAAATGCTGGCTTCGAAAAAAATCGACAGGCCTACGGGTAGACCAAGCCTGAAAATATACCAGATGGTGGCGGCTTCTCGATGGATCTCACGCAGATGCAGGCGCGCCCGATTATAGGCTGAGTGGAACCGGATATAGCCACCCATCATCAAAGCCATACTCCAAAACGCGATGGAGGTGGCCCAGCCGCAACCGACACCGCCCATGGCCGGGAAGCCGAGTTTGCCGTAGATAAAAATATAATTACTGGGAATGTTGATTAGCAGCCCTGCGATGCTTACCCAAAGTACGGGCCGTGTGTGTGCCATGGCTTCGGTATAGCTGCGCAGGGTCAGAAACAGGGCAGCGCCGGGCATGCCCCAGCTCAAAGCATTCAAATAGCCGGATACCATGGGTCTCAGCTGTGGGTCCACCTCCATCCATACCAGTACGGAGTCCATGCTGCGTAGTAGCACGGCGGCGAGTAAGCCCAGGCCGATAGCTAACCACAGCCCCTGCTGGGCAATCGGATTAATGCGATGATAGTCTTGCGCCCCCAACGTGCGAGACAATACCGGTGTTGAGCTCATCAGGACGCCAGTCATAAATAGATAGACCGGTACCCAGACGCTGGCACCAACGGCCACCGCAGCCAGGTCCACGGCACTGACTTGGCCGGCCATTACGGTGTCAACAAAGCCATTGGCCGTTTGCGCCAGCTGGCCGCCGAGGATCGGCATGGCCAGAGCGAGCTGGGCTCGTGCTTCGGTACGCTGACGAGATAG
>PGZG01000015.1 GCA_002840115.1 Gammaproteobacteria bacterium HGW-Gammaproteobacteria-14
CGGTGGTGGAAACGCTGGTGATCAAATGCCGCCGCGCCATGGAGCAAACCGGACAGAAAACCCTGGTGATGGCGGGAGGCGTTAGTGCTAACAAACGTCTGCGCGCCCGTCTGTCAGAGGCGCTGGGTGAAAAGAATGTGCGGGTGTTTTATCCACGACAGGAATACTGCACCGACAATGGCGCCATGATTGCCTTTGCTGGCGCGCTGCGCCTCGCGGCGGGGGAGCGAGCGGAGAGTCTGGCGATTTCCGTGCGGCCACGCTGGCCGCTGGTGGAGTTGAGCCAACCCTGACGGGCAGTTCCATGTCGCCAGTTTCGTACTATTTGTTGTTGCGAAAACCGAGTTCTTCGCCGGTGAGCAGTTTGCGGATATTGGAATGATGGCGGCCAATCAATACCACGCTGAGCAGCACCATGGGCCAGACAGCGGCAGGTATCCAGAAAGCCGCGATCACCGGCATGGCGAGGAACGCCACCATGGAGGCCAGTGAAGAAATTCGCAGGGGAATAAACAGCACCAGCCAGATGGCGCCGGTAAGCAAGCCGGTGGGCCAGTGCAGTGCGAATAACATACCGAAGGCCGTGGCGACGCCCTTGCCTCCCTGAAACTGAAAAAATACCGGGAAAAGATGGCCGATAAAGGCGAACCACCCAGCCAGTGCCGCAATCAGTAGCGGCAGCTCCAGCCAGTGGATTGCTGCCAAAACGGGAATGACGCCTTTGAGTACGTCGCCGCAGAGGGTCATGGCGGCGGCGGGTTTACCCCCGAGACGCAGCACATTGGTGGCGCCGGGGTTGTTGGAGCCTCCGGTGCGAGGATCCGGCAAACCGAACAGGCGGCACACTAGAATGGCGCTGGATATTGAGCCACCGAGGTAGGCGGCCACACACAGCAGCAGGGTAATCAGTGCATGATCCTGTAATGTGGCGAATTCCACCGGCTATAATCCTCTATCCTTTGCGTTGAAGAGACTGCCTGAACTGCGCGCCGCTGAACAGACCCTTTTGAGCAGTCTTTTGCGGTTCATATTGTTTCTGTGCATGTCCTTCGCCGGACCATGACGTGGTAGCAACGACACTGGGCAGTCTATCGATCATCCAACGAGGCATCACATGGATATTGTTTACATCCGCGATCTGAAAGTCGCCACCGTGATTGGCATTTTTGACTGGGAGCGACGTATTCGTCAGACCGTTAGCCTTGATCTGGAAATGGCTACCGATATTCGCCGGGCCGCCGCCAGTGATCACATTGACGACGCGCTGGACTATAAAGCGGTAGGCAAGCGGCTAATTGCCTTCATTGAAGAATCCGAGTTCCAGCTGGTAGAAACTCTGGCGGAGCGGGTGGCGGATATTGTAATTGGCGAGTTTGGCGTGCCGTGGATGAAGTTGCGTCTTTCCAAGCCTGGCGCGCTGAGAGGTTCGCAGGATGTCGGTATTATTATTGAACGGGGTGACAGGAGCGCATGACACGGGTTTACCTGAGCTTTGGCTCCAATATTGATCGTGAACACAATATTCGTTCCGGGCTGAACCGGTTGGCGGAGCATTTCTCCCCGTTAATATTGAGCCCGGTGTATGAAAGTGCAGCGGTGGGATTCTCTGGGGCATCGTTTCTGAATTTAGTGGTGGCGCTGGACACGGATTTATCAGTGGCAGCGCTGGCCCACATGCTGCGGGCCATCGAAGCGGATCATGGCCGTACCCGTGGCGAGAAAAAATTCGCCAGCAGAACACTGGATATCGATATTCTTACCTACGGTGATCATGTTGGTGTGCTGGATGGTGTTGAGCTGCCCCGCGATGAAATTCTTAAACATGCGTTTGTGTTGCGTCCGCTGGCAGATATTGCGCCAGAAGTTTTGCATCCGATATTGCAGAAACCCTACGCGCAGTTATTGGCAGAAAAAGATTTTTCTGCTCAATCTCTGTGGTCGTTCGATTTTTCCTGGCCTTGATGTGGCGATTCTAATTGCAATTCTGTTTGATCAGCTGCTGTAGTCTTTCCTTGTCTTCAGCTACTTGTTTTAGCGGCACGCTGCGGGTGGTTCCGTCTGGTTGCACATAGACAAAAGGGCCATCAAGCACAGCAAGATCTCGTCGAGCCTTTCTGCAAGCAGGGGCTAGTTGCTGGCGGCGATGTGCTTTTTCGCTGGCGATTGCTTGCGCTTCCTGTTCCCGTTTTTGTTCGTTGGCTCGAAGCACTCTTTGCAGTCGTTCGTTTATCTCCCGTGTTTCTTGAGGATCGCTGATCTTTTGCGCGGCGGGTAACTCCATTTCATGGGTGTCGATGCTTTCTTCAGGCGGTCGGTCACTAAAGTGACGGCGCCCTTGTTCATCAACCCAGTGATATAAACCACCTTGGCTACTTTCTTCCGCCATGCTGGCATTGGAGAACAATGTGGTTCCTGCGCAGATTGCCATGAGTGCCGAACACCACAGCATCCGTAATGCGGTGTAGTTATTCATCAATTGCCGCTAGCCTCCCTGAAACGCCAATGAACGGCCGCCGTCCACGGCGATAATCTGACCGGTAACGTAGGGGGCGTCAAGGGCGAGGAATACCACCATGGAAGCAATGTCCGATGGCGTGCCGCAGCGCTTCAGGGCAGTGGCCTGAAGAATCTGTTGTTGATTGTCCTGGCCCTGCTCAGGCCAGAGAATTGGGCCGGGTGATACGCCGTTGACGCGCACGTCGGGCCCCAGCTCGCGGGCGGCGCTGCGTGTCAGCATTGCCAGCCCGGCTTTGGCCATGCAATACAGGGTGTGCTGGGCTAATGGTTTTTCCGCGTAAACATCAATGATATTGATAATGACGCCCTGCTGTTTTGCCAGCGCTGGTGCCAGTAACTCGGTGAGCAGATAGGGTGCGCGCATATTGCTATGAATCAGTCGTGTCCAGTCGTCGTCGCTGCTGCTTCCCAAGGGAGTGGGATAAAACGAGGAGGCGTTATTCACCAGCACGTCGAGACGTTGCCATTGCTTTTCGGCATTGGCGGCGAGCGTGCGTACTTGATCCGGTTGGTCCAGATCTGCCTGTAACACGCGGGCTGAATCGCTTCGTATCTGGTTCAGCTCGGCGGCGAGTGCATTGGCTTCGTCCGCGCTATGGCGACAATGAATAATGACGTTCAGGCCGCGACTGTGGAGCAGGCGGGTACTTTCTGCGCCGAGCCGACGGGCGGCGCCGGTAATTAATGCAACGGGTGCGACCATTGTGATTTGTGCTCCTTGAGTAAGCGAATGCGGCCTTTATCAATCGCGCTGCCAAGCGCGGCGCCATCAAGACCCTGAGCGCGCAGCGCAGCGATATCCAGTTGCCGGACAGCGTTGGCGGCGGCGCGACAATAATCTGCTTGCGGATAGGGGCGCTCCGTCAAACCTGCGCGGCCTCGGGCATCGGCCTCGCAGGCACCCAGAAAAATCTCCAGACGTTCCGGGCGACGCAGGGCATCAAGGGCTTTGAACAGTTTCCAGAGGGTTTCCGGTTTTAGTTCCAGCGCTCGATGGCAATGCGTATGAAAGCGCGCCGTCAGTACGCCCAGCTCGCGGCAGTCATTGGTGGCGCGTAGCCGTTGCGCCATGGTGTCCGCCAATTGCGCACTGCGTTCCTCGTGGGCAATGTGACGTGGCCACTGTGCCGGATCCGTAACGCCCTTGCCAAGATCATGGACCAGCACAGCGAAACGTCCCGTCAACGGCAGATTCATCAAAGCGCTTTGTTTTAGTGCCAGATACTGATGTTCGAGAGTGTCGATTTCCGGGTGGTGTGCCGCGGGTTGTGGCACACCGCGCAGGCGCGCCAATTCGGGAAACAAAACCGCCAAAGCTCCACACTGTTCCAATACTTGGAAATACACCTGAGGGTCCTGTTCACTCAGCCCCTTTTCGGTTTCCTTCCAGACCCGCTCGGCGGTGAGATGGGCTAGCTCACCGCTGTTGCTCAGTTGTTGCATCAGAGCCAGGGTTTCATCCGCGACCCGAAAACCGAGCCAGTGATAGCGGGCGGCAAACCGGGCAACCCGCAGTACTCGCAGCGGGTCCTCGGCAAAGGCGGGCGATACATGGCGTAGTATTCGTGCTTTGAGGTCTATCAGGCCACCGTAGGGGTCCACCAGCGTTTGGCCGGGTTTGCGGGCCATGGCATTAATGGTGAGATCGCGGCGTAGTAAATCCTCTTCCAGTGAAACATCCACCGAGGCATTAAAATGGAAACCATGATAACCATGGCCCTGTTTCCGTTCGGTGCGAGCAAGGGCGTACTCATCGCCACTGCGGGGATGAATAAATACCGGGAAGTCCTTACCCACCGGTGTATAACCTTCCGCCAGCAGTTGCTCTGGCGTCGCACCGACAACCACCCAGTCCTTTTCCTTTACCGCCAGACCGAGTAACTGATCCCGCACCGCGCCGCCGACCAGATAAATTTCCAAAAGAGGCTTGCCTGTTTCGCTCTGAATGATGATGATGTTCGCATGATGATGAGCTGCCGCAAACCCATGATTGCATTACCAGTCGCCCGTGCATGGCGCGAGGGGTCGCTGCTGGCTGTCTGATTCATCGTTTTAACGAATTCAACACAAGCCGCAGCGTCATGGACCTGCGGCTTTTTTTATGTCCTGGGTTCTAATTACCAGAGGAGAAGGGAAAGTGCCTGTCGGGCTGGCGTATCTGATCGTGGTTCTGGTGTGGGCAACAACCCCGCTGGCGATCAAGTGGAGTGCGGAAACCTTTATGCCGGTTACCGCGGTAATGTTGCGGATGATGTTGGCGGTGGCTGTGGGCTTGCCGTTTCTATGGTTGTTGCGACAGCAGTTGCGCTGGGACCGGCTGGCTGTGCTCAGCTATGTGGCGTCATTGCCTGGAGTGTTTGGGGCCATGGCATTGAGTTATTTAGCCTCGGTTTACGTTGCCTCCGGTTTGATTTCGGTGATGTTTGGGCTGGCGCCATTATTGTCCGGGGTCATACTCCAGTTACTGCCGAATCCGGTGCAGCTGAATCGCTGGCACTGGAGTGGTTGTGTGACCGGGGTTGCCGGTTTGGCGCTGGTATTTGCGGATGCCCTGCAAGGCGGTAATCAGTTGATAGGCATTCTGTTGCTGCTTGGCGCGGTGCTGGGTTTCAGTATCAATGGCATTGCCGTTAAACAGGTGGCTGCCGGTCTTCAACCGTTACCGCAAACCTTGGGGTCGCTGATTATCAGCCTGCCTTGTTTTATGTTGCTGTGGTTGGCCATGGGGGAAAGTTTTGTCATGGGTGAGTCGTTGCATGGCCTGTGGGCGTTGTTATATCTGGCCCTGTTTGGCTCGCTGCTTGGTTTTGTGTGTTATTTCCGGGTTTTGTCCAGCCTGCCTGCGGCAACGGTGGCGTTGATCACTCTGATCACGCCGGTGCTGGCATTGCTGCTCGGTGCCTGGTTTAACAACGAGCAGCCCGGTGGCCATGTGATCGCCGGTGCGCTGGTGATTCTTGGAGGCCTTGCCCTGTACTTCCTCGGTGACCGGCGCACCCGGAGACAGGTGCTAGGGCGCCTCTGAGTCAGTCATCGGGCATGATCAGTCCGTACCGTCGTTGCTGCGGGTTCCTTGGCTGCGTGACTGGCAATGGCTTCAGCAATGTTGCAACCCTGACAGGGTGAGGGTATCTGGCCCTGTCCGAGTTGTTGCTGCATTTCCTGGCGCCGCCTGGTTGCATCGGCTGGGTTCTGATTGATGTTGCCCAGTGCATCAGCCTGGTAGTCCTTGGTATGACAACAGGGCATCAGTTGTCCGCTAGTGGCCATGTACAGACCATTCGCCAGCCATGGGCATTCCCGTTGTATGTCCGTGCTATTCATTAATTGCTCATAAAATCCCGTGGCAGCCTGTTGCTGACGGGTTATTAGCGCTTGCTGTAGTGGTTCGCAGGTGGCGGTAGAGTAATCAATGATTTCTCGGGTTTCGGCGTCGCCAATTTCATTGGTCATATCATCGTTATAAATATTGCGGTACTGCGGCATCGACTGCAGCATTTGCAGGTTAATACCACCATCAAGGTGCATTTCATCATAAAACGCGGGTATTTGTTTGCGCAGTTCCAGCACCGTGCTGCGCAGTATGGTGACAGATAAGCCTAGTAAAGGATGTGCCATGCCACGTTCGCGGCGCCGCTCCAGCAAAAGACGAATGCCTCGCCGTACCCGGTCCAGCTTGCCGCCGCGAATGCGTTGAAAATCTTCGTCTTTGGCGGATTCCATGGAAATATAAATTCGGGCAATCCGATGGTCGAGGATCTGCTCAACAATTTCGTGAGTAAACATGGAACCATTGCTGATCATGGAAATCTCCACATCAGGAAATTTCTCACGGGCGATGCGGATCATGGTGAAGAAATCAGGGTGCAGTAATGGTTCCCCTTCACCCTGAAGCTCAATGGCTTCCAGTCCTTCTGTCTGCGCAATAAAAAGCCGGAAGGTATCCAGCGATAAATCCTGTTGCGGCATATGGCGGCCGACACAGAAGCCGCAGGTGTAGTTACAGCGGGTGGTGGGTTCTATTTGTGCAAAACGTACTTTCATCGCCATCCCTATGGGGGTCAGATTACAGCGCTAATGCGGCTTCCAATGCGTCGGCTGCCGCATGGATTTCCGTTCGCTGGTCAAAGTCACGATATTTTTCTGCGAAGCTTGCGGCGGCGTTGGTGTAAACGTCTGCATTTAACATTATGGTCAGGGCTTCGGCGATGCGGTTCGGTTGATCCATAGTGACAACCTCCCCGGCGCTGAGCGCACGAACCCGCTTGGCAAACATCAGTTGCTCCATATACAGGGGTAGTTGCAGGGTTGGTGTTCCTGCCAGCAGGAACAAGGCGCTGCTGGAGTGATTGCCGTGGAAAACACCGAGGTCTGCCTCCTGAGCCAGCTGGCGCATATCCACCAGTCCGTCAAGAAACTGGCAGCTTTCCGTCATAAAAGGCTTGCGATATTTTTCCGCCAACTCGCCGCAGAATATCAGTGTGGGAACGCCTGAGCGGGATAGCATGTTCATCACTTTGTCGACGCCGGGGCGGGCATTCAGATAGGCAAAGATCCGCTTTGATGCGGCTTGCTTGCTGATGTTTTTTCCCGCCTTAGGCCACACCGCCTTGGCGCTCTGATGGGGGACCCAGACGCCGCTGAAGCGCTGGGTATCACCCCGCTGAAAGTGATCAAGCTCAACAAAACTGGCAAGAATGGTGTGTTGAGCTGCAGCATAGAGCTCACTGATATGCCCCAGGTTCTTTCCCTGAAAACGAGTAAGAACTTCATTGACGCTGTCGAGCAAGGCGGTATCTTCTGCGCGCCGAACTGCTGCGGGCATTTTCGGTTGCATAATGCCAAAGTCGTCAGCAAACGGGGGCGGGCAGAAAAAGCCATTGCCTTGCAGCACATAAGGGATCTCGAGAATGCGGCAGGCCACCATGGCCGAAGGGGCAAACTCCAGCAATGCGGCGTCGGGTTTCAGTGCTTTTAGCAGAGCGGTCCAGCCGCTTACGGATGAACCCAATTTGACTGGCTCATTAAAACCGATGTTGCCCAGCAGTTGCGAATAACAGTCAGTGCGGGTCAGTTCCCAGGGTTGGTAGCGTACCTGCGGCGCCTGTAACCAGGTCACGGGCAAGTCGTGCAGCACTTTTTGCGCGGCAGTGACATCGCGAACAATAAACGTGAGTTGGTGGCCCCGTTGTAACAGGGATTCGGCCAGCATTCGCATGGGCATAATATGCCCCATGCCATAACCGAGCTCCCAGCCCATGATCAGGTGTGCCATCAGCGAGGCGTCTCCGTGAGTAGTTGTTGGAACAGGGTTAGCGCCAACGAGGGCGGCAGTTCCACCTGATCCCAGCGTAATCGCTGCCCGGCTTCCACCGGAGTGCGCAGGCGAGCGTGCTGGAGCAGGCCGATGGGTACCCACTGGTGGTGATCGGCAAAGGAGGTTGCCTCGCCACGAAACTCAAAGCTACCCAATGCTCGTTCAATATGATGCCCGCAGGGTAACGACTTTTTGGCAATGGCGACAACGCCAACCCGAGGTGTACGGCTATTGTTCAGTAGCGGTGGTGCGCCGGCCAGTGCGGCTTCAATGCTGCGGGCAATTTCCAGATGACACAGATGAAAGGGCTGCAGCAGAAAATAGTGAGGGCCCGGACCCAGTTTCAGATACTCCAGAAACCGTTGTTGCCCGGGGTGGTGACGGGCAACGATAAAGACTCCCGCCGGGCCGCCGGGGTTCAGAACGTAATCGCTGATGGGTTGGGCGCCTCGGCTTTCTGCTTCAGCCGCCAGTGCCAGAGATGTGGCTTCCAGTGTCGTGCTATGGGGGCCGGATAAACCCGGCGCAAGAATGTCCGCACCGAGACCATTGGCGACGAACGCCTGCTCAATTTGCACTTTGCTGCCATCGGTAAAGGCGGTCACTTGCTCCAGTCGAATGCCCTGCTTGTTCGCCCAGAATTGCATATCTTCCGGTGAGGGGGTGTGATTGAGAAAGCCTTTGATATTGCCGTACACCACCGGGGTAAACCCCATATCGCGTACTCGCCGGTCCAGCGCCGCAAGACAGCCGGGTTGGTCGCCCTCGGCCTCACTTAAGTAACCGCGTTCCACGAACGCGCTGCCCACCGTGACATGAAACTCCGCGTTCATGGTGATCACCGGAATATTGCGGCGCAGAGCTGCATCGATAACTGTTGTGGCATGCAATACATCACCACTGCACTCCACCAGCAGATCGCAGTGATTAAGGCTGTGGTCGATGTTGTTGTTGAGCAGATCGGGGTAGGGGTGCTGCACCGTGGAGGGTGGGCGGCGAGTCAACACAGCACTAACCGATAGCCGCGGATGGGAGGCCAGTGCCAACGCCAGACCGGTGCCAATAAAGCCTGTACCACTGATGGCAATGCGCGCCATAGATGCTGCGTCCTGCAAAAAAACGGAAGAGGCAATCATGGCACAAAATTCCCTGACAAAGGGCAATCGCCCAGGGTTTCGGGGTGAAGCAGTGCGGGGTTGTCGTGTATGAGGAAAAGGTCAGATGTAAAAAACCCCTCCGAAGAGGGGTTTTTTATGGGCTGCCAGTAACCGTCAATATTAGCGACGGCGGCGTAGCAGCAGCAGTCCAAAGCTGGCCAGCAGGCCGGTGCCAAGGCCGCCGAACAGCTTGCCTTTTTTCTTTTTCTCTTCGGCTGTGGTTTCGCTTTCTTCCTCTTCTTCTTCAGCCGGAGTGCGGGCAAACAGACGGATTTCCTGTTCGATAGCGAGGTCCACTATAAATAGCGGTGCACTGCTGTCTTTTGGGCGGTCCTCAGGGGCAGTTTCAAAGCGTTCTACGACGATCAGTTCAGCGATGCCATTGCCGGTAATATCGGCAAAGGTAGGTGCTGCCCAGCCGCGAGTTGTAATATCCAGCCCCAGCTCTCCGGCCTCATCGGTCACCTCTTCGAAGTCCGGTGTTGCGGCGCTACCCTTGTTCAGGAACAGTCGCATATTGCCTGCACGGCTAGTACCCATAATCAAGTCCAGGTCGCCATCGCCGTCAATATCATGCAGCACCATGGGGGCGCCGAGGTAGATAGGACTGTCCAGCTCCAGTGGGAAGAGATCGCTGGTCATTGCCGTGAACTGAAAGCGACCATCCACGGTGTTAACATTTTCAAATGCTCTTACCGTGTAGGCGTCGGCTACGATCAGGTCAGGACGGCCGTTATTAGTCAGATCGCCAATAGCGATAGAGCTTGCATAGCCATAGTTGAGAGCGCTGGGAGTCAGGGTCTGGCCAGTGCCATAGAAGGGGTTGTCTACACTGCTTTCCCCGCCATCAAACCGGGTAATGCCCGTCACTACACCGCCTTCGGTTTCGACCCGGAAGTAACGCGGTGCCGCATAATCACCTTCCAAGGTGCCCGTCAGGAAATCCAGTGTGCCGTCGCCACTGATATCAAAGGCAGTGACCGGGTGACCATAGTTGGTTGTGTAGACGAAAGGGTTTTCATCAATGTTAACGCCGTCGCCATAACCGTAGCCGTAGCCGTCATTGTAATCACCCACTTGGGCAAAACTGGCTTCTTCGGCATCACCGATATTTTCCCAGACGCTGAAAAAGTCATCGGAGAAGGGGTAGTTATCATCGGTGTACCGGTGAAACATGACCAGATCCAGATCGCCATCGTTATCGAGATCCATCATCACGATCGAGGGGTAATCTCCGCCGCTGGTGACGGCTTTAAAGGGGTTCTTGCTACCGGTAACTTCTTCAAAAGCAGCGTGGAGCAGGGTGGCGCCACCAAGAGCAGTGGCGGCGGCGATGGCCTGGGCCAGTCGTTTGCGGTGTAGTGCTTTCATAAATCAGCGTCCTTGTGTGGGCAGTAGTTGTTAGTGGGTGGTGCGGGCCAGTACCGCTGGGTGTGTCGACGTTCCGTGGGGTGCCTTCAGAGCTATGCGTTTGATGTTGGAATTCCCCGTGAATCAGCATTGCAGCAATGGGCTATGACAGAGTGCATGGCAAGCCGATGCAATGCGTATGCTCTGTGATAGTAGGCGGTTGTTATGGAAATGGGAATGGCAGCTTCAGGTCTCTGTAGAAGTCTTTTTTAGGGGGCTTTGGGGATGAGTAAGTGGCCGCCATATTTTGGTGCAATGCAGAGACAGTCACCCATAAAAACCCTCCGAAGAGGGTTTTTATGGGTTTCAAAACCGTCCGTATTAGCGACGGCGGCGCAACCACAGCAGGCCGAAGCTGGCCAGCAGGCCGGTGCCCAAGCCACCAAACAGCTTGCCTTTTTTCTTCTTGGTTTCGGTGGTGGTTTCGCTTTCTTCCTCTTCCTCTTCAGCCGCAGTGAAAGCAAACAGGCGAACTTCCTGTTCGGTGCTGGAGATTCGTGGAGCGCTGTCGCCACCGGCGGACAGGAGTTCGGAGGTATTCTGGAAGCGTTCCAGTACGATCAGTTCCGCCACACCGTCACCGGTGACGTCGGCAAAGGTGGGAGCTGCCCAACCGCGGCTGGCAATATCCAGGCCCAGCTCTTCGGCTTCATCAGTCACCTCTTCGAAGTCCGGAGTGGCGGCGCTGCCCTTGTTCAGGAACAGGCGCATATTACCGGCAGTTGCGGTACCCACAATCAGGTCCAGGTCGCCATCGTCATCAATATCGTGTAGCACGATGGGCGCACCGTAATAGGCGCCATCCAGAGAAATGGGAAACGGGCCTGAAGTCACTTCACTAAAGCTGTATTGGCCGTAAAAGCTTTTGCCGGTGTTCTCGAACAGGCGAAGGCCGCTGGTGGAATCGTTGATCAGCAGGTCCGGGCGACCGTTATTGTAAAGGTCGCCTGCGGCAACGCTACTGCCATAGGCGCCGTAGGCTGGCAGGGAAAAGCCATAGAAGGGGGTTTCTGAGGCGCCATAACCGGTGGTGCCTGTGTTGCTGTTGGTTTGTGTTAGCCCGGTAACGACGTCCTCGCCGTCACGGTTGATAAAGGCGTAATTCAAGAGTGCGTTGCAGCAAGTTGAACTAGTACCTGCAATAAAGATTTCACGGCCATCGTCCAGCTCGGCGGCGGTTACGGGGTGGCCGTAGAAGTTGGTATAGGAGTTAGCGAAGGGGTTTGAACTTAAACTGTCGCCGGCATAGCCATAACCAGGAGCATCTTGCAGCTGTGTAAAAACGGCGGCGGTGGCGCTGCCGGTATTTTCCCAGACGCTGGTGTATGAGTCGGTGAATGGAAAGTCGTCCTCGGTTTGCTGGTGAAACATCACCAGATCCAGGTCGCCATCGTTATCGAGGTCCATCATCACGATGGAGGGTTTATTACCGCCGCTGGTAACAGTGCTAAAGGGGTTATCACTGCCGGTGATTTCTTCAAAGGCAGCGTGGAGCATTGCAGCACCACCAAAAGCAGTGGCGGCGGCGACGGCCTGGGCCAGTCGTTTACGGTGTAGTGGTTTCATAGTCAGCGTCCTTGAGTGAGCAGTGTTTGTAGTGATCTTCCGTAAGTGAGCCCTGATCCATACGGCCGGTGTTGGACTCCCCCATTAATCAGCATTGCAGCAAGTGGTCATGACAGGCGAATGGCAGACCGGTGCAACAAGTCAATGCAATACGGATTTGTCCTGATCATAGGCAGTTGTGATGTGAATGTGAATCTTTCGGCGGGCTGCTGGGGGGGTAGCGGTTGTCAGGTTGCCAAATGGGCGGCCAGACGCTGTGCAAGTGCGGTGAGAATCAGGGTGGGAGGGACGGTAAGGCCGGTGGGGAACACGCTGCTGCTGGCGATATAGAGGTTGTCGGTGCCCCATACCCGCAGGTCGGCATCGACGACGCCATGGGCGGGATCGGAGGCCATGCGGGTGGCCCCGGTAAGATGGTGGGAGGACACTCGGAACGGGCTTGGGCGCGTCACCGGGCCAACCTGTTCGGCGAGTTGCCGTTGCAATTGATGCCCCAGAGTGATGCCAGCCTTGTCGGCATCGCCAAGGCGCAGGTCCAGTTTTGCCAATGGGTCGCCCAGGGCATCCCTGGCTGTGCCACGAACTACCCGGTTGCCGTGGTCGGGAGCTTGTTCGAACAGGGCCTCCACTACGGTGAACTCCCCACCGTCCTTGGCCGGGCGCAGGCCGATATTGAGCAGGGTTCCGACAACACCACGATGGCGGGGATCGTAAAGCATATCGAAGACATGCACGCGGCTGTGTTCAATGCCTTCGGGGAGCAGGGGCTTTTCGCGGTGGCCGTAAAGGTGGATGCCGGGGTGATCCATAAATCCGGCGCCAAGCCAGTCACTGTGATTACCGATACCGTTCTCGCCGCTATTCCACAGTAGTCGCGGTGTTTGAATGCCGCCGCCGCAGAGAATAATGGTCTCGCCTTCCACCAGCAGGGCATTGCCGTGTTGGTCGGCGCATTCCAGGGCCCGCGCACGGCGGCCATCCATCAGTACGCGGCGGACCACCGTATAGGGTTGCACGCTGATGGTTCTGAGGGCAGCGACGCGGTCAATTTCACCGTGTGACAGCAACCGCAGGGCATCAATATCGTCTTTGTTGACCATGCCGTAGGCGGCGGCTTGATGGTGTTTATATCCTTGCTCGTCAAGCAGTGATCGTAGCGCTGTGCTGCTGTCGATAAAGGGGTTGCGTGGCAGGGTCGGGTTGTCCGCCGGGTGAGCGGGACGGATCCGCAGCCAGGCTTCTGCCTGTGCCAGCCAGGGTCTTAACTGTTCCGGGCTGATGGGCCAGTCTTCACCAACGCCGCGCTGGCTGGCGGAGAGTAGTTCAATGTCGTGGGGGCGGGGGGAATGGCTTTGCCACAATGCGCTGGTGCCGCCCAATTGTCGCAGGGTGGCGCGACTATAGTCATATTGCAGACCCCATTGGCCGGGTTCTACCGCGTGCATGGTTTGCAACGCCGGGGTGCTTTCGCGGCCGCCGCCTTCCAGCACCAGCACCTGTTTGCCAGCCAGAGCCAGCCGGTCGGCAATGGCAATACCGGCGGGACCGGAGCCGACAATCACATAGTCCGCTCGTAATGAGCGGCTGCATCCGGTGAGGCTGATATACGGCGATATCGCCAACGCCAAGGCTGAATGTTGCAGGAACTGACGGCGTTTCACCCCAGCACCTCTTCGGTGTCGGCGACCATGCTGGCGATGCTGTTGCGATAGTCGAAATTCTGATACTGGCGGGCTTTTTCTTCGCACAGGGCTCGTTGCGCGTTGTTGTGAATCAGGGCTTCGAGCATGCCCTTGAGTTTGTCCGGCTTGCTTTGAAACATGGCATCGCCAATGCCGGATTGCACCAGCCGTCGGGCGCAACCTTCGTGTTCCTGGTGTAGTGGAAACGCAAACATGGGCACGCCACCCAGCAGACCGGCGGCGGCGGTGCCATGATTGCCGTTAAAAATGAGAAAGTCGCTTTGCTCCATTAAGGCACGCATATTGTGCCGTTGATGGCTAAAGCGCAGATTGCCACCTTCATGGCGGCGCAGAATGTCCGGTGGTACTCGATCGGGCACCATCAACAATGACAGGTTCAGCGCTTTTACCGCCTCAAAAAAAGCTTCAATGGCGGGAAAGGGTTTGAGGTAGGCAAATACCTTGGGGCCGTCACCGGACCAGACTGGTGTTTCGCCATTACTGGGCATATTGGCGCCAAGGTAGGAGACGCCGGTACGCGGGCCCAGATGATCGATTTCCTCAAAGGTGAGCAGGAATTTTTTCGCTACCCGGTTATAGAGGTCGGCCAGCATCACTAATGGTGTGCCGCCGCTGGCTTCAATCAGGCGGTTAAAGCTGGTGAGCAGCGCGGCTTCTTTGGACAGATTGTCCTCGTCTTTGAAACCGGGAAACGATATCGGTAGCCGTTCCGGAGGCAGGGAGAATCCGGTGCCGGTATGGATGGTCGGGATGGATAGTGCGCGGGCCATTAGCAAGGCGCCGGGGCTGTGGTCAACGATGATCAGATCCGGTGTGAGCAGAGCAGCCAGTTGGCACCAGGCATGATGCCGCCCCTGCAGGCAGTCCGCATCATAGAAGCCATTCATATACAGCAGTTCGGCAACCCCTTCGGCAGGGCGGTGCAAAGGGTAGCTGCGGTCGGTGATTGCCGGCGCTTGAACCAGCGTGGTGGCAATATCGCCGAGCGCAGACTGGGCACTGCGAAGGTCTACGGCGGCCACTTGAAGTTCGTGGCCGTTATGCACTAGCGCTTCCAGTACTGGCCGCATGGGCACCAGATGCCCCATACCTTCGCCTAATTCCCATGCAAACAGAATTTTTGCCATGCGGTTTCTGGTTCCCTGATGTGCCGTTTAGCGGTGAGTTCTATCGCCAAACGTTGTTTTACCATCCCGTGATCAAATTTTCTTGCGCTTCGGTGGCGCCATGCCGCCGGGGTTGGCCGGCGCGGCGGGTCGGGCTTTTTTCACCGATTTTTTTGCAGCGGATTTTTTCTTTGCGGCTTTCCCCTTGGTGGTGCCGGTGTCTTTCTTTTTCTTTTTGCTGCTGGCAGCCTTGCCGGAGCTTTTGACTTTTTTCGGCCCCTGGAAGCTGCCTTTCAATTCCTTGATAACACGCAATTCAAAACGTTGTTTCAGATAACGTTCAATGCCAGCCATCAGGTTCCATTCGCCGGCCATAACAAAGGAGATGGCATGTCCTGCCGCGCCGGCGCGACCGGTGCGGCCAATGCGGTGAATATAATCATCGCCACTGCGTGGCATATCGAAATTGATGACCAGATCCAGACCGCTGACATCAATACCCCGTGCGGCGATATCCGTGGCTACCAGCACGTCGATATCATTGTTGCGCAGTCGGTCCATGGCCTGCTTGCGATCTTTTTGGTCTTTCTCGCCGTGCAGGACATAGGTGCGGATATTGGACGCGACCAGTACGCCGCCGAGGCGGTCCGCCTGTGCCCGGGTGTTGGTAAAAATAATCGCTTTCTTGAAGGTTTCGTGGGCCAGCAGCCATTGCAGCAGTCGCTCCTTGTGGGCGACGTTGTCGGCGGTAATGATTTGCTGGCCAATGGGGATCTCGAGCTCGCGCACATCGTCGAGCATTAACTGGGCCGGGTCGCGCAGCACCTTGTCGACCATCTGCTGCCCGTACCAATCCCCCAGGTGCTCGGCGTAGCGCGACCCGCTGGAGCCGTAGTCCAACGCGGCCATGGCGCTGTCGGCATAGCCCGCGTTCAGGGCCCGGGCGCCCTCCTCCGTGGCGCAAATCCCGGGCTCCGGACGCGCGGGCAAGGCCAGGACCGGCGGCGCCGGTCGGCCGACGCGGGTGCGACCGAGGGATTCGTCGACATGGATCGCTTCTCTCACAGTGTCGACGCAGCGGACGTATACGCCGACCCGGCCGGCCATCGACAACTCCATCCGGACCCCCGCGTCACCGAGGGCCCAGACCAGGGTTTCGTCTTCCTCGGACCAGTCGCCCTCGCCTCTTCCGTCCGCCGTCGCTGCTTCTATGGCTTCCAACAATGCGGTGGCGGCGACCTCCAGATCGGCGACAGGCGCGTCGACCTGCTCGAACGAAGCCAGCGCCGTCACCTCGAACAACTGCTGCGACCGGGCCGTCGCACGATACTCGAGGGCGACCACCAGCGGCTCCTGCCCCGACAGTCGGGCTCGCGAGGGGCCGGGCCATGGTTTTCCGAACGGCTCGCCGAAAGCCGTTTCGGGCGAACAGGCGCCGGCCAGGGTTCGCGCGAGGTCGGCGGGCGGCGCCGGAACCTGCGACCAGCCCGGCGGTGCGGCGGCCAGGGCGGCGGCGGCGATCA
>PGZG01000240.1 GCA_002840115.1 Gammaproteobacteria bacterium HGW-Gammaproteobacteria-14
CCACGCCATCCGCTACTTGGGAAATCAACCGAGCGGATTCAGCGTCCTTGATACCAAAGCCAACACCAATGGGCAATTTGGCATGTTTGCGAATTGTTTCCACCCGCGAGGCCACTTCCACCGGATCCAGGCTCGCAGAGCCTGTAACCCCCTTCAAAGAGACATAATACAGGTAGCCACTACAGGCCTGACTGATCAACTCCATGCGCGCTTCCGTGGTGGTTGGTGCCACCAGAAATACCAGATCCAGACCTTGGCCGCGAAAAATCGGAGACAGATCCAGAGCTTCTTCCGGAGGCAAATCAACGATAAGAACACCATCCACACCCACTTCTGCGCAACGTCCGGCAAAGCGCTCGTAGCCCATAGCCTCCACCGAGTTCAGGTAACCCATCAGAACGATCGGCGTGTGCTGATTGGTTTCCCGGAAACGGGCAACAGTATCGAGCACCGTGCGTACCGATGTGCCTCCAGCCAACGACCGCTCACAAGCAAGTTGAATCACTGGGCCATCTGCCATCGGGTCCGAGAACGGCATGCCTAGCTCAATAACATCAGCACCCGCCTCCACCATGGCATGCAATAACGGTAGCGTTACCTCCGGCACCGGATCTCCGGCCGTCACGTAGGGGATCAGGGCCTTGCGACCACTGGCAGACAACTCTTGAAAACGTTGTTCAATGCGACTCATGTATCTCAAACCTTTTAAAAAGAAATGCCGTCGATATTGGCTACGGTCATGATGTCTTTATCCCCACGACCAGAGAGGTTCACCACAATAATCTGCTCCGGGCTCATGGTTGCCGCCAGTTTAGTGGCATACGCAATGGCATGGGCCGATTCAAGCGCAGGCATAATACCTTCGACCAGAGTCAATTGGCGAAACGCAGCCATCGCCTCATCATCCGTGGCCGCTACATAATTCACCCGGCCAATATCCTTGAGCCATGCATGCTCGGGACCGACGCCGGGATAATCCAGGCCTGCGGATACCGAATGGGTATCAATAATCTGGCCATCGTCGTTTTCCATCAAATAGGTGCGATTACCATGCAGAACTCCGGGACGCCCAGCCGCCAAAGGTGCGGAGTGGCGGCCCGTCTCGATGCCGTCACCCGCCGCCTCAACGCCATACATGGATACCGATTCATCCTCAAGGAACGGATGGAACAGACCAATGGCATTAGAACCGCCACCCACACAGGCAACCAGCGCATCCGGTAACCGACCATTTTGCGCAAGACATTGCTCACGAGCTTCGCGCCCGATAATGCTCTGGAAATCACGCACCAGCATCGGATAGGGGTGTGGTCCCGCCACCGTGCCGATAATGTAGAAAGTATGATCCACATTTGTGACCCAGTCTCGCATTGCTTCATTCAGTGCATCTTTCAGGGTACGAGAACCGGATGTCACCGGAATCACTTCGGCGCCAAGCAGCTTCATCCGGTACACGTTGAGCTTTTGACGCTCAACATCGTCGGCCCCCATATACACCTGACATTCCAGGCCGAGACGGGCTGCCACCGTGGCGCTGGCAACACCATGCTGGCCGGCACCGGTTTCCGCGATCACCCGACGCTTGCCAATATGCTTTGCCAGCAACGCCTGACCAATGGTGTTATTCACCTTGTGAGCACCAGTATGATTCAGGTCTTCCCGCTTTAGCCAAATCTGGGCACCACCGACTTGCTTACTCAATCGTTCAGCAAAATATAGTGGTGACGGTCGACCCACGTAATGGGTCATGTCTCGATCAATATCAGCGAGAAACTCCGGGTCATCCTTAAGACGTAGATAGACCTTTTCCAGATCGTCCAGAGCGGCCATCAGAGTTTCCGACACAAAACGCCCACCGTAGCGGCCAAAATGACCGCGGGCATCCGGAAACGCGGCATAATCGATCCGTTCAGACACTGTCCACTCCTCGCATAAAGGCGGCCATAGCCGCCGATGACTTGATACCGGGATGGCGACGACCATCCGCATCAACTTGTTCTACGCCACCACTCACATCCACCGCCCAGGGGCGTACGGTGCTGATAGCAGCAGCCACATTATCCGCGTCCAACCCGCCCGCCAGAACTAGTGGCACTGGAAGAGATTGCGGCACTCGTTGCCAATTAAAGGTGGTTCCTGTGCCGCCGGGAACGCCGGGCACATGACTGTCAAGCAACAGACCACAGGCGTCGGCATATTGCTCGGCCAATGCCGCAACATCAAGCCCATCTGCCATGCGGATGGCTTTCATGTAACTGCGGCCAAACCGACGACAAAAGGCGGCTGGCTCATCACCATGGAACTGAAGCACATCCAGCTGTACTCGTGACAGTACATCCTGAACCTGCTCGAAAGTTGGATTAACAAATAGTCCCACTCGGGTAACAAACGCCGGCGTTGCCTGACAAATTGCTGCAGCCTGTTCCGGAGTCACCACTCGCGGGCTCGGCGGG
>PGZG01000016.1 GCA_002840115.1 Gammaproteobacteria bacterium HGW-Gammaproteobacteria-14
TCGCAGGAATCGCGGCGCATGTCGGCGGCGCTGGCGGCGACGCAGCTCGTGCTCGCCCGCGCGCAGCGCCTCTCTGCGCTCGACGGTCTGGCCGCCGCCGCCGCTGGCGTCACGTTTTTATTGTTGTTCGGGCCGAAGTTATTGCCCGCCCGGCGTAGCCCGGACGAGACTTTTGCTGATATGCGCAACTTTACCTTTGAGGTTGCGGTTGCCCATGATGGCCCTCTGGTGGGCAAATCCATTGTTGATGCCGGATTGCGCCATCTCCAGCGAATTTATCTGGCGGAAATTGAACGTCAGGGCAGCGTACTGACTGCGGTGTCGCCTGATGACATTTTGCAGGGTGGTGATCGGCTGGTTTTCGTTGGTGAAACCGAGGCAATTATTGATGTGCTGCGGATTAATGGGTTGGTGCCATCGGTAGGCCGACAGCCTGTTATTGAGCGCGATGTGCCGGAGAGAAAACTGGTTGAAGCGGTGGTCTCGCCGAGCTGTGAGGGTGTTGGTAAAACGATAAAGGATGCCCGATTCCGTGATCGTTATGGCGCCGTAGTGCTGGCGGTGGCGCGTAACGGGGAGCATATCAAAGGTCGCTTGAGCTCTATTATTTTACAGCCTGGTGATGTGTTGTTATTGGAAGCGCGGCCGGCTTTTGTCAGTCGGCAAAAATACTCTCGTGATTTTCTGTTGATCAGTGAGCTGGAGGAAGAGCGGCCGAATCATAATCGTGCGCTGCTTTCCTGGAGTATTTTGTTGAGTCTGGTGTTATTGGCGACCTTCGGTGTCACCAGTATGTTGAATGCAGGCTTGTTGGGTGCGGGGGCCATGATCGCTACCCGCTGCTTAACGGTGGCGGAAGCGAAACGCAGCCTGGATTTGACGGTAATTATTACCATTGCAGCAAGCTTTGCTGTGGGCAATGCGCTGCAGAAAACCGGTGCAGCGGGGTTTCTTGGGGAAACCATTCTGGGGTTTTCCGGGAGTAATCCGTTGCTGCTATTGGTGCTTACTTACATCACAGTGTCGTTGTTAACGGAAACCATTACCAATAATGCGGCGGCCGTGATTATGCTGCCGATTGTGCTGGCTATGACGTCAGCACTTGGGCTTAATGAAGCGCCGTTTGTGCTGGCGGTAATGATGGCCGCATCGGCCAGTTTCGCAACACCTCTGGGGTATCAAACTAACCTGATGGTGTATGGACCCGGTGGCTACAAGTTTATTGATTTTCTGCGCATCGGTGTGCCGATGAATATTGTGGTGGGTGCTGCCACTATTTTGGCAATCACCCTGTTTTGGCCGCTGCAAGGGTAAGCTCCCCTGAGTTGTTCGGGAGCCCTTGCAGCGGAGTCTTGTGATTACAGCGTTAAAACATACTGCACCAGCTCAGCAACATCGGCGCTATCCGCTGCGCACCAGGGGTGGGGCGTGGCCGGTAGTCCGATAGGGGTTGGTGTGCCCATTTCTGCGGGGCCATACAGAGCCCGCATCTTCTGATAATCCCAATAGTAATGATCACGATCCCAGCCAACGGTCGTGAAGTAGCGGTGCCGCTCGATAAAGCGATTGCGTTGTGCTGGCACGGGGTCAAGCAGCCGCTCGCGGCTTTTGGGGACCCGGAAGACATCACCCTTGCGGTTAAGATCGGGCCAGTTTGCCGGTTGATCAATGCTGCCTAATGGCGGTCGAGCCGGGGCATGTAACGTGTAGTATTGGTTATACAGTGCGGAGCCTTCATGGCAGCGCTGCGGATTGACCAAGTCTTCGATATTGCGGACATGACCATCGCTGAGCAAGCCTCGCGACTGCACCCAGTAAATATTGCGCAGAAAGCTGGCGCGAATGGATTGCTGGTCTTTCTGATAAATTGTAGGAGCAAAGAAGCGGCCTACCTCGTCAAGGCGGAACATGCGCTCGTTGGTGTTGGCGCCAAGATGATCGTTATGGCAGCTGCCGCAGTCCCGGTTATAGCTTGCCTGCCCGGCGGACACAGCGGATTGCACGCCCGGAAAGTCTTGCCAGCCACGGCTTACGAACTCTCCTTCGCTGAGTGCGCCATTGCCGGTCTGGCTGACAAGTTTTCCGTTGCTTTTTAGCCAGCGATAGAGCCCGGCATTAATCAGATCATCATCATATTGATCAAGTGTTGTCATGTAGGCAGTGAGAGCCTGCAGGCCCTCTTTGCCCATGGAACCGGTGGCACCGTCGGGCTCCTGAGAATGAATATAGGAACCTTCAAACCCGACATAGGATTCGGTATGGGATAGTGATCGCCGAATGGACATGTAATTAGTGACATTGGGAATAACGATAGGAGAAAACTGATAATCATTGTCGGTTTTACTGCCTTCGTCGGCCATGCGAACAATATTGTGCTCGCCGGTGCCGGCTGGCATGTGGTACAGCAGCATGGTTTTATCAATGTGCGAGTTCCCTGTGGCCCAGGACGGTCCTGGCTCTCTGCCGCTAATGCCATCAAAGTTTGCGGTTGTGGCGCCGGGCTTATCACCGAGAATAGTCCACTTCATACTCCAGAGAGGGTTGGGCAATCCGGGGAATACTCGGGTGACAGACTCACCGGGCGCGGGCTCATAGGTAATCTGATAGCCATGGCAGGAAGCACAGTTAAAACCAATGCGCTCGCCGCGGCCGACATAGGGGTGGCTTGATTCCGCATAACGATATCCTACCCAACCAGTATCGCGAGTATTGCCTTTGGTTAACTGCGGCTCCACGGTAAGCAGTCCCGGTATCGGGTTTGGCTGTGGGTAGGGGTTGAAGTAAATGTCACGCCATGCCTCTTCGGGAACCTGATTCTTTTCTAACGGGTAGGCCCCGAATAGTAATAAAGGGTCCGCAGTTTGCCGAGTTATTGGGTCGCGTGTTTGGTAGTTAAATATTTTGTCCCATGCCAGATTGCGTACTGAGTGGGCCAGCCCGACATTAAAGTCGTAGGCCCAAAAAATTTCTCGCCCATAACGTACCATGTCATCAAAGTCCGGATTATTGACAGTAACCGGGATCGGGGTGATGGCCTTGCTTTCCTGACTGAGTAACGAGACCACGTCGCATTCGTGCTGGAAGTCTGTTTCAGTAATGCGTGCTGTTTGAGCATCAATAACGTTATGTGGCTCGCCTGGCCGGATTAATGATTGCAGCGTACCGATTCGCTTCTGCACCTGCAGCTGTAATGGCCCCTCACTAATATGATCCGGAGCATAGAAAATTACTTCGTCGTCTCGCCAGCTAACGATATCCTTCGCCCAGCTGCTGTGGGTTTTGGGGATTTCAAAATTAACCTGTTTGATGATATCTAGCCGCTGCTCAAACATTCTGAGATCGGTTTCCAGCACCCGGGTATTACCGATCATGATCTTGCTGAAATCAATATCCGGACCTTGACCAAAGCCGTTGCCACGCAGGGTAATCAGATCTCCGGGAAACAGGGCTGCCGGGGTGTCGGCGGATAAAGGTGTCCAGGCGGATACCTCATTGATTAGCATCTCCGCAACGACCGGTTGTGGAAAATGCATGGCCGACAGGGCCCGTAGTTGTTCGCGAGAAAAATCAGTTTCGCAGATCTTCTCTTGCTTGGGGAACTCACCAACGGAGTCACCAAGGCAACCGCCTAGCAGCAGGGTGACAGAAATAAGGCTGATATAACCGGTTATTGTTTTCATTGTATGCTCCGGGAGACCTGAGCAGCGGTGACATTATGTTTTCTTGGGGGTCTCCAATACCGGGAAAGAATGCGCCTCTGGGGAGAGCCTGTCCCCCCTCTTGAGGAGGGGAGCACATTTGTGATCGTCAGGGTGTGCTAGCGTTGCGGCGCATTAACAAAAATGCTTCGCCGATAAAGACCGGAAGGCTATTAATCATTAGTCACTATAATAAGAAAAAAATACTATGAGTTCGTGGCGCAAGAATACATTAACCCGTAATGAGCGCAGTTTGATATTGCGAAACGGCCTTGTTGAGCTGATTGATCGCTGTGTCTCATCACCTCTGACATTAATGTTGGCTCCGGCGGGTAGTGGTAAAACTACCGCTCTCCAGCAGTGGCGCACCATGCGTCCGGAGCATAGAGTGGTAAACCTGTCGATGGGTTCGGCGCATGCCGATCCGGTGCATTTTTTCCGTTACTGGCTGGAAGCCATGCGCGAGCAGGTGCCGGAGTTCGATACTTTTTCCTATAACCAGTTGGTCGCTGATGCTGCACTGCCGGCCAGTGTGGTTGCAGAGTCATTATTGCATTCGTTTGAGTCAGTAGCTCAGCCATTGATTGTGGTTCTGGATGACTTTCAATACGCCAATGGCACTCTGATTGAGCAGGTCTTTGACCATCTGATTACGCGGTTGCCAAAAAATATTCATTTGTTGATTGTCTCCCGTGTGCAGCCGGGATTTGCCCTTGGCAAGCTTCAGCTTGAGAGTTCACTGGCAGTCATTGACCGCGAAGATCTGGATTTCCATGTGGATGATCTACGGGCTCTGGCGTCCATGATGCTGGGGCACGACTTGCAGGACCATGAAATTAATTACCTGATGGGGGTGACAGAGGGCTGGATAGCCGGTGTCCGTTTTGCATTGCTGGCGCAGGAGCATCATCCGCAGCCATCGGACGCGACCGCTTTCGATGGTCGGCATCCGGGAATCATCGACTATTTTGCGCAGGTGGTGTTGAGGGACCTTCCCGATGATGAGCGTGACCTGTTGCTTGCGGTATCGATAGTGGACCGTTTTAGTGCTCCATTATGTCAGGCCATGACGGGTCGTTCGGATGCGGCGCGTATTATTGAAAGCCTGATATCCCGGGAGCTGTTTATTCAGCCATTGGGTGATAAGCCCGGATGGTATCGTTTTCATGGGTTATTTCAGGAGTTTCTCCGCAATCGTTTGCTAACAGATGCGCCAGAAATGCTGCCGAAGCTTCATCGTTGTGCAGCCCAGTGGCTATGCGATGAAGGCGAGTACGAAGCTGCGCTTCAGCACGCTCATCATTGTCATGATGATGCCTGGTTCACCTCATTGCTGGAGCAGTGCTGCGATCGGTGGTCAAAAAAGGGAGATTTTCCTTCGGTCTTGCGCTGGCTCGTGGACTTCCCAGAGGAGCAATTACTGCGTAATACGGACCTTGGATTTCCCCTGATAGCGGCGCTCATTCTTTCCAGAAAGTTTAATCAGGCTCGCTATTATCTGGATCTGTTTCAGGAAACGCCTCGTGATGATGCCAGTGGCCGATTGGTGGATGACTCTAATGGTCCATTTCTCGAGGTTATGCTGCAGTTATTCCAGCAGGAGACCCATTTCCGTTTGAGCGCGGATCGGGCTGCTTTGATGGATGCCGTTTCTCATCGTGATATGCGTGCTTTTTCATTGGCTATACTGGCCTACCACCATTATTTGCGAGCGGAGTTTTCATCGGCGTTGGGCTATGCCCAGCGGGCGAAGGACATATTGGCCCAGTTAGGCTATGAGTATCTGGAGAGTTATGCAGACCTGATTCTGGTTCAATGTGATCGTCACGCCGGTCGCATGTTACAGAGTATGCAGTTGGCGCAGAACGCATTCTTCCGGCACGACAAAAATGACAGATATAGCCCAGCCTGGGTTAACGCGGCAACAGCCATCGCGGTGGTTCGTTATGAACAGAATATGTTGGGTGAAGCGCAGCGCCTATGTGAGGAACTGGTGCCATTGGTTAGCGCATCCTGCGCCACGGAGATTATTACTGCTGCATACCTGACGTTGGTGCGAGTGCTGCATATTGGTGGTTATGCCGGACGAGCCCAGCGGCTGATGCTGCATCTGGAGCGGGTCTTACAGCTGGGTGTCTATGATCGCTTCATGGGCCAGCTGGCCCATGAAAGCATGCGTCAGGCGTTTATTACCGATGCGACTAGTACAACGACTACATCTGCCACTGCGGTTAACCGTGTAGCGGAGCATTATCAGTTGGATCGGCGCCTTGCCCGCGGCGGCTGGGATCATCCTCTGGGCTATGATGAAAGCTGGGAGCGATACGGTTTGGCGACTGCGCTCTGGCTAAGGGCCTGCGATGAGTTGAATGAAGCCAGCCAGCTGCTCGGCAAGCTGGCCGTCGTTCTGCGCCGGGATCGGGTGATGGCGCGTCTGGTGGTTGTGGAGGCGAATCAGGCGGTGTTGCTATCACTGCAAGGACGACAGCCACAGGCCATAGAGTGGCTGCGTCGTATTATCGAAGAACATGGTGTCGAGTGCGTTAATCGCACTGTGTTTGACGAAGCGCCGGGACTCAGTGAGTTGATGGTGATTGGCTTGCGTCAGGGTGTTATCCGAGTGCCGACAATTTATATCAGTATGTTTGCGGACCTTCTTGAGGAGCAAGAGCCTGCGGTTGTGCAGGCTGCTGAGACCATTGCCGTGCCAACAGCCACTGTTCTGACACAGCGAGAGACTGAAATTCTGACGTTGCTGCGTCAGGGTCTGTCGAATCAGGCAATCAGCGACCGAACCGGCGTCGCATTGTCGACGATCAAGTGGCATTTGAAGAATATTTTTGCCAAGTTAGGTGTTTCAAGTCGTGCGGAGGCCATTGTTTTGGATGAGCTTTAAGGCTCATTATTTCGTATTAACTTGTAGTCGTTTGTCTGGTTTCTCGGCTGATATTTTGTAACCTGATTCGCACTTCTCTAATGCATTTTCTGTGTGCCTCCGATTGCTATCAGAAAGGCATTATTTACCGTGTCATTCGTCGCTGTCATTGGCCCCCTCCTTAGTGGGGGCGTGCTTTTTGAATCACTTTCGTCTCTGTGCGCTAATGCCATCCGGATGCCAAGGGTTCGCCTGTGTTTCCAGCGGTGAACTCTGGCAATAACAACAAATATATGGAGAAAGATCATGTCTGCATCGGTATGGGTGACATGGCCAGCATTGACAAAATTCGGCACGCTAGGTGTGGTTGCTGGCCTGCTGACCCTGGCAATAGAACGGGAAAAGCTGTTTGAAAATAATCTGATTGATGTTGAAAACTGGGAGCAGCGAAACGCTGAAATTATTTGTGATGAGCGCAGTCTGACCGCCCGCACAGAAGATGGCACCTGTAATATTCTATCGAACCCGGCAGAGGGTGCTGCCAATATCCGCTTTGGCCGTAACGTTGCCCGCGATGCAACCTATGGCGAAACCGAGCAAGACATACTGCTGGTTCCCAATCCCAGAGATATCAGTAACAGCCTGATGGCCCGTGATGAGTTCAAGCCGGCAGCTTCCCTGAACTTTATTGCCGCCGCCTGGATTCAGTTCATGACCCATGACTGGTTCGATCATGGCCCCAACGCTGAAGGCAATCCGATTCAGGTCCCGCTGCCTGCAGGTGATCCGCTTGGTAGTGGTGTATTGCAGGTCAAGCGCACACAGGCTGACGAGACTCGCACGGCTGACGAGGTTGGCCTGCCTGAAACACATGTGAACAAAAATACTCACTGGTGGGATGGTTCCCAAATCTACGGTAGCGACAAGGCTACCAACGATGAAATCCGCTCCTTTAATGGTGGCCGTCTTAAAATTAACAGTGACGGCACCTTGCCCACCAGCTTGTTTGGCGGCGTTCCGATTACTGGTTTCAGTGAAAACTGGTGGGTAGGCCTAAGTATGCTGCATCAGCTATTTGTACGTGAGCACAATGCGATCGCTGATATGCTTGCCAGCAAATACCCCGCTGAAAGTGATCAGTGGCTCTACGATCGTGCACGACTGATTAACTCCGCATTAATGGCGAAAATTCATACTGTAGAGTGGACTCCGGCGATTATTGCCAATCCGGTTACCGAGCGTGCCATGTATGCTAACTGGTGGGGTTTGTTTGGCGATGGCGAAATACGCAACAAATATCAAGGTGAGGTAGAAAGCCTTTATCAAGACTTGCAGCGTACCGATTCGTTCGTTTCCATGTTGCTAGGCTTTAATCCAATGTTGTCTAACGGTGTGGGTTCGGGGTCGATTGACCATGCTCTGGCAGGCATCGTGGGTTCTACTGAGCCGAATAATTATGGCGTTCCCTATACGCTGACGGAAGAATTCGTTGCGGTGTACAGAATGCATCCACTGATGCGTGACAATATTGATGTCTATGATATTGGCTCGAATGTGGCTTCACGACAGATTCCTATTGAGAATACCCGTGATGGTCAGGCGGAAAGCATTCTCGGGCAAGAGCGTCCAGAGCGACTTTGGTATTCCTTCGGCATTACCAATCCTGGTGCGCTAACGTTGAAAAACTATCCAGAGTTTCTACGTAATCTGTCAATCCCGTTTGTGGGTAATATTGACTTGGCGACGGTAGATATTATCCGCGATCGTGAGCGTGGTGTTCCCCGTTATAATGAATTCCGCCGTCAGATTGGCTTAAAACCTATTACCAAGTTCGAAGATCTTACCTCGGACCCAGAGATTCTTTCCGAACTGAAGCGTATTTATAACAATGACATTGAAATGATCGATGCATTGGTGGGGCAGCTGGCAGAGACCGTGCGCCCTGAAGGTTTTGGTTTCGGTGAAACGGCGTTCCAGATTTTTATTATGAACGCTTCCCGTCGTCTGATGACCGATCGCTTCTTTACCAAGGATTTCCGTCCGGGTGTGTACACTCAGGAAGGTCTGGATTGGGTCAATAACACCACCATGGTGGATGTGCTGCGTCGTCACTTCCCGGACCTCAACAGCAGTCTCGTGGGCGTGGATAATGCCTTTAAACCTTGGGGCCTGAACATTCCGGATGACTATGAGTCGTGGGCTGCCTGTGATAAGCAAGAGCACCTGTGGGTGAATGGTGCATTGCGCACCGAGTACGAAGAAGGTGAGCGTCCTGATCTCGTGCCGATCAATGTTCTGGGACTAATTGATAGCATTCTCTGGAAGAAAGTGCGTGATCGCACGGATGTTACCCCGCCGGGATATGAGAAGCCGTTGCACCCTCATGCGGCAATGGCAAAGGTTAACTTTGTGCCAACCTCAAACCATAATTTCACGGGTCTTTTCAAGGGTAACGAGTGTGGTCTGCTGCGCCTTTCTGTAACTGGCGATCCCGCCGCGCGTGACTTTGCGCCAGGGCTGGCATGGAAGACATTTGTTGATGGCCGTCCTTCGGAGAACGTTTCAGCGCTTTACACCTTGACCGGCCAGGGCAAGAACTACAATTTCTTTGCTAATGAAATGTCGCAATATGTGCAGCAGGAAATTAACGAGTCGCTCGGCACTAGTCTGATCTTCTCCTTGGTGTCGTTGCGCCCAACCCATTTGCGGGTGGACGATATGGCGAAAGTAAATCAAGATGGTAGCAGTGTCGGATCTGTGCGTTCGCCGACGCAGATTTACTTTGTGCCGACCAATGAAGTGCGTAACCGCTTTGCTAGCACGCCCCATGATTTCCGGGATGATCTGACGGAGCTGCCCGCGGGAACAACGGTGTATGACGTCTATGCTACTAACCAGACGATTCGTACTTCCATATTCCCATGGGTGACCCAGCGTTATGCAAGGGAGCGCCGGGCCAGTGCGGTGAAGGTGGGTTCTCTGAAAACCACATCACCATTTACCACGTCGCAGTTTGGTGATTCTGGTATTTTCTTCAAGCACCAGCGCTACGAAGATCGGTAACACCAGCGCAATAAAAAAGCCCCGTTAATCGGGGCTTTTTTATTGGTGGTTTTTCTGAAAAGAACCTCAGGCCTGACGTAGCGCTTTTTTGGCCGCAGGCTTGCGTGCTTTAGTGGTGCTTTGGGTGTCAGAGACCTTTGTGGTTGCAGCAGGAACCCGTTTGATGGCCGCAGAAGGACGACTGAACTCGAGCACACCGTCATCAATCTTGGTGTAGCGCAGCTGCGCCAGATCAAAGAAGTAATTTTGTTTAGTGGCCCAGGGCGCTTTGTTTCCCTGTTTCGGGAAAATATGTTTGGCGCGCTGGATGTAGCCCGACTGCATATCCAGGAACGGTGACTCGGTAACCTCTGGATCATGTTGGCGCGGAGTGACCTGACGCATGCCGGTTTTATCCATATGGTTCATCAGGCGGCACAGGTATTCACAGCTGATATCCGCTTTTAGTGTCCAGGACGCATTGGTGTAGCCGAAAATCATTGCAGCGTTGGGTACATCCGACAGCATCAGGGAGCGGTATGACATCGACTGGGTGATGTTGACCGGCTTGCCGTCCACGGCCACGCTAACGCCACCCAGCAACTGTAGCGACAGCCCCGTTGCGCTGATGATGATATCCGCTTTCAGCTCCTTGCCAGACTTCAGTTTGATGCCGTCTTTAGTAAAGGTATCAATGTGATCTGTTACTACGGATGCCTTGCCCTTGCGAATGACCTTGAAGAGGTCGCCGTTTGGCACGGCACACAGGCGTTCATCCCAGGGATTGTAGCTGGGGGTAAAGTGGCTCATATCGCCATTTTTGCCCAGCTGCTTCTCGACCATGGTCAGCAGTACTTTTTTCATGAATTTGGGCTGCGACTTGGACAGGCGATAGACGCCGGCCTGCAGCGCCACGTTGCGACCGCGAGCCAGATGATAGACCGCTTTCTCCGGGAGTACCTTCCGCAATTGTACAGAGATCGGATCCTGTTCTGGCACCGTGGCCACATAGGAAGGTGAGCGTTGCAACATGGTGACGTGTTTGGCTTTGTCGGTCATTGCCGGCACCAGCGTGACCGCCGTGGCGCCGCTACCGATGATCAGCACTTCCTTGTCGCTATAGTCGAGATCTTTCGGCCAGTGTTGCGGATGAATGAACGTCCCCTTGAATTGATCGCGGCCTGGGAAATCGGGGGTATAGCCTGCGGCATAGTTGTAATAGCCAGTGCAGCTGATCAGGAAGTTGCCGCGCACTTTGCTTTCACTGCCGTCTTTCTTCTGCACTGTCAGGGTCCAGAGGGCCTCGTCGCTGGACCATTCGGCGTTCATGACCTTGTGGCCAAAACGGATATGGCGGCGAACGTCATACTCGTCTGCGGTTTCGTTAATGTAGTTACGGATCAGGTGGCCGTCGGCAATGATTTTCGGCTCGGTCCAGGGTTTGAAATTGTAGCCGAGGGTGAACATGTCGGAATCCGAGCGAATGCCTGGGTAGCGGAACAGGTCCCAGGTCCCGCCAATGGCGTCCCGACCTTCCAGAATCATGTAGGTCTTGTTCGGACAGTCCTTGCGCAGATGTACCGCCGCGCCAATGCCGGACAGGCCGGCGCCAATGATGATTACGTCTACAGTATCGATGGCCATGCTTACACTCGCCAATGTCAGGTTCAGATGAGCAGACCTTACCGGCGTGGCCCGATATGACGAAGGTCATTATGGGCCTTTCAGGAGCAGGGAGTGGCCGAGTTGACGGGTAAGTCAGGGCGCTGTGGTCGGTAGGGGCCTGTGTCCGGGAGATTCAGAGGCCTCAGGGAAGCTTCTGAATCTCCCGGAGCCCTTTTAGAACGTTGCCTCCACCATCAGCCACAGTTTTTGAGCGTCGCTTGAGAAGGTGTCCGCCTGATAGTCCGCATACTTCAATGTCAGCGTGTATTGATTGGCGAATTTCTTGCTGGCTTGGAGATTTAACTCAGTGCCCAGATCCGCGCTGCCGATGTCGCTGCTGTAGTCATGCCATACCGCAAGCAGGTTGATGTTCTTGAGGGAGCCGCCAAGACTGACGTAGGTATCCCGGATGCCGCTGGCTGGGGTGCCGAGAAATTTATCGGCCCAGCCTTGAAAGGCGTGTCCGGTTGCCAGTGGTGTCATAAAGGCAACGCCGGCGTCTTCATCAGCTCCGAGAGTTTCTACGGCAAGGCCCAGACGTACACCGGCGAATGTGGCCGCACCGGAGATCAGTGTGTAATCCGCACTGTAGTCCACCGGATTGTCGCCGTGCTCTGACTGCTTGGCAGCTTCAACGCGGTAGTCGAGCGTCAGGCTGTCGAATGCTACCTTGCCCGCCACGTAGGCGCCGATGGTTTGCGATGACAAGGCGGCGGCATCATTGAAGTCCAGGGCGTACAGGTAGGCGCCCGTTGTTGCCGCTTTGTGGGCAGTCCATTTCAGATTCAGCAGATGGTGATCACTGATCAGGGCTGCGGGAACGGCGCCATCCTGTGGTCCGAAAATACGCCGGGTGTTGCTGATCCAGGCATAATCCAGCAATACGTCATCCAGCGGCGTAAACGCCAGACGCAATGCATCGTAGGTCTGTTCGTTTTGACGCCAGCCGACGCCGCCAATAAAGCGCTGATTATCCAGCAGGATACGTTGCCGTCCTGCGGTTGCCGTTAGCGCATCGGTGCGATAGCGCAGCGCGGCCTGATTCAGGTCGGCGCCCTTGGGGTCCACCACGACCGGCAAGGTTGCATTGCCATTACGGGTATCGTTAAAGCGCTCATCGAACAGATGGCCAACATGATCAAACTCAACGATCAGGTCCAGCCCCTGCCAGGGTGCGCTGGTGTAACTGAGCCGGGTACGCAGGGTGGACGCGTTCGCCTTTTGATCGAATGCATCATCATCCACCTGCTCATGACGCAGCCGGAACCCCAGGCTGGTGCTCCCTTCTTTCAGGGCGCTGGCCAGATCATCCGCGCCGATAACTGGCAACGGTAACAGAGCAACACAACATAACGGGGCAGCAAGCAGTAAGCGGGACATGGCACTTCCTCATACGGTTGAAGGGAAATTTCCTGTCCATCCAAAGGCCTTTCATAACGACAAGGCTTCAATTTGCCCGGCTTGGGCCGGATCTTGGTGTAATGCGGTATTCGCCAGGGCAACCACCTTGCCAACAACCAGCAAGCAGGGGGTGCGCAGTTTTTGCCGGTCGGCGATCTGATCAATTTCCTGCAAGGAGCAAAACACCTGTCTCTGACAGTCGGTGGTGCCGTTCTCAATCAGTGCTGCCGGTGTATCGGCGGCGAGTCCATGGAGGATCAGTTGCTGGCGAATATTTTTCAGTTGCGACAGCCCCATATAGAAAACCAGAGTGCGAGCATCGTTGGCGGCCAACGAGGCCCAATGGGTATGGTCCTGTTCGTCGCTGTAATGGGCAGTGGTGAGGCAAACGCTGTCGGCAATATGCCGTTGCGTTAATGGGAAGCCGGCCGCTGCCGCACAACCAGCGGCAGCGGTAATGCCTGGCACTACGGCGGTATCAATGCCGGCCTGACGCAGGCTGGCTAACTCCTCGCCGCCGCGACCAAAAATAAAGGGATCGCCGCCCTTGAGGCGCACCACCTGTTTGCCCTGGCGCGCATGATGTATCAACAGGGCTTCAATATCCTGTTGCGGTACCGCATGGTGTCCGGGGCGCTTGCCAACATCAATGAGCAGGGCGTCGCGATGGCTCTCCTGCAATAGCGCCGGAGCAACGAGTCGGTCGTGAATCAACACGTCCGCCTGTTGAATTAATCGCAGTGCCCGCACGGTGATTAACTCGGGATCGCCGGGGCCAGCACCGACAAGGAACACTTTGCCGAGCGATGCGCTAACCCGGTTTTCATTGGCACGGGGAATGCGCGAGGTTCTGTCAGTGCGCGACTCGTTGCGCATCCAGTCAATCCAGGGAGCGAACAGACTCAGCATAGAGCCTCCTTAGCATGAGTGTGGCTTAACAGGGTGCGTAGCTCGGGAATACAGGAACCGCAGTTGGTGCCAGCGCGGGTTGTGGCGCCTATGGACTCAACCGTATTGCAGCCGCCATCAATAGCTTGACGAATTTTTGCCTCGCGCACTTGATGGCAACTGCACACCAGCGCGCTGCGATCTCCACCGCTGGCGGGAATGCCACGGCTGAGCAGCAAGGCGGAGATTGCATTGCTTTCAAGCGCGGGCAGTAACCAGGTTTCATCCACCACCGGGCGTTGTGGTTGCAGTGAAAACCAGCATTGCACCACACCATTGCGATAGCCGATCAAGCGCAGGCTTTGAGCATCACTGTCTTCCAGCTCGGCCCATTGATCCGCATGGGCGGCCCAATGGCTTTTAAGATCGGCAATGGCGGGTCGATGACTGCCTGCCAGATCCCAGATCTGCCAGTCACCGGTTGGTCGACGACACCAGTAATCATGATCCGGCAACGTCAGGGCGCCGCGACTGATCAGCACTGCCTGCCAGCGAGGTTGCAGAGCGCTGACAGCCACCGGAGTTTGTTTGAACGCGGGTTGCCCGGATATGGGATCGCATTGGGCTGCCACCAAAGCATCCACTCGAGCATCGGAGGCAAAGCAGTCGTTCCAGTGAATGGGCATAAAGGCGGTGCCAACGCTTTGACCTTCCTGACGTCGAGCACGAACCACGCAGTGGCCCTGGGGGCTACGAACCCGCACCAGTTGGTCGTTGGTAATGCGGAGTGTTTGCATATCCTGTGGGTGCAGCTCAATAAAAGGTTCCGCGATATGCTGCAGTAGCCGCGCGCTGCGTCCGGTACGAGTCATGGTGTGCCATTGATCGCGAATCCGGCCGGTGTTCAGCATCAATGGCCAGTCGTTGCTGCACTGGCTGGCGGCGGGTTGCGGGGCGCTATCGATAAATCGTGCGCGCCCGTTGGTTGTAAAAAAATGACCGTTTCCAAAAAGACGGGAAGTCCCGTCAGGGCTGTGTGACGGAAACGGCCATTGGACAGGAACCAGCGAGTCGTAATCATCATTGCTGATCGACGACAGGGCGCCGATATCGAAATCGCGGCGGCCATTATTTTCAAAACAGGAAAGGGCAGCATGCTCGCGGAAAATATCGGCGGCGCACTGATAGTCAAAATGGTCTGCAAACCCAAGACGGCGAGCCACTTCCGTGATTGCCCACCAGTCGGGTTTGGCTTCGCCGGGCAGAGGTAAAAAGGCCCGTTGACGGGAAATACGTCGCTCGGAGTTGGTGACGGTGCCGTCCTTTTCCCCCCAGCCTGCTGCGGGCAGACGAATATGGGCGAGCCGCAGGGTGTCGGTGTCGGCCACGCAATCGGAGACCACCACGCACTCGCAGTGTCGCAGTGCTTCACGCACCTTGTCTGCTTCCGGTAAAGAGACTGCGGGATTCGTTGCCATAATCCAGACAAATTTCACCTGGCCTTCGGCAATGGCATCAAACAGGCTGACGGCTTTGAGTCCAGATTTTTCTGCTACTGCTGGTGCATTCCAGAAACGGCGCACCAGATCGCGATGGTCTGGGTTTTCAATATCCATATGCGCTGCCAGTTGATTGGCAAGGCCGCCGACCTCACGACCACCCATGGCATTGGGTTGCCCGGTAATGGAAAACGGTGTGGCCCCGGGTTTGCCGATACGACCGGTGGCGAGATGGCAATGCAAGATGGCGCTGGCTTTGTCGACACCGCTGGCGGACTGATTAATACCCTGAGAAAAAACAGTGACGGTGCGTTCGGTGTTGGCAAACCATTGAAAGAATGTATTCAGGGTGGAAGTTTCAATGCCGCAGCGGGCCGCGATATCTGCCGTTGTGCCGCTGCGTTCACAGCTGGAACGAGCTGTGCTGACAAAGTCATCGGTGTGGCTGAGAACAAAATCCGTATCAACGGCCAGGTTTTGTACCAGCGATGCCAGCAGACCGTCGAACAGATAACCATCGCTGCCGGGGGTAATCGGTAAATGTAAGTCGGCGATTTCGGCGGTGGCGGTGCGACGTGGGTCAATAACCACAATACGCATCTGCGGGCGTGCAGCTTTGGCGGCAACAATCCGTTGGTATATCACCGGATGCGTCCAGGCCATATTAGAACCGGTGATGACAATCAAGTCCGCCAGCTCCAGATCTTCATAGCAGCCTGGAACGGTGTCGCTTCCCAGTATGCGTTTGTGAGCTGCCACAGCGGTGGACATACACAGGCGGCTGTTAGTGTCGATATTGGCGCTGCCAATAAAACCCTTCATCAGCTTATTGGCAACGTAATAGTCTTCGGTGAGTAACTGGCCGGAGACATAAAAAGCCACCGCATCCGGGCCATGCTCGCGAATAATGCGTTGCAGTTGCGCACTGGTGGCGTCCAACGCCCGATCCCAGCTAACACGCTGATCGCCAATATGAGGGTGGAGCAGGCGTTCCTGTAATCCAATGGTATCTCCCAGTGCGCTACCCTTCACGCAAAGGCGACCAAAGTTGGCGGGATGCAGTGTGTCGCCATTGACCTCAATGTGCTGCGGATCGGTGCTCTTATTAATCTCTACACCG
>PGZG01000241.1 GCA_002840115.1 Gammaproteobacteria bacterium HGW-Gammaproteobacteria-14
GGTAACTCACCGCCACTCAATACAAAGTCACCGATGGAGATTTGCTCATCAATGACGGTATCGATCAGTCGTTCATCAATTCCTTCGTAACGCCCCGCCACCAAAATCAGTTGTGGTTGCGCTGCGAGCTGTTCCACTTTCGCCTGATCCAGTTTGCGACCAACCGGCGATAAGTAAATCACTGTTGCCTCTGGCAACTGGCTACGGGCGTGGTCAATAGCCTTTGCCAGCGGCTCTACTTTCATCAACATTCCCGGGCCACCACCAAACGGGCGGTCATCCACGGTACGGTGGCGGTCCGAGGTGAAATCCCGAGGGTTCACCGTTGCCACCGTCAGCAAGCCATTCTCGACAGCTCGCCGGGTAATACCGGATCCGGTAATGGCACTCACCATTTCCGGAAACAGGGTGACCAGCGTTACGCGCATGGCGACCTCAGAATTCCGTGTCCCAGTCCACCGTGACAAAACCGGCACTGGAATCCACCACTAGCACGACCCGCTCCGGCAGCCAGGGAATCAGGCGCTCCCGCAGATCGATACTTTGATCGTCGCCGCGCACCACCATCACATCGTTGGCGCCGGTCTCAATCATGCTGGCGATCTTGCCGAGGTCACGACCATCCTGATGATGAACCCGCAAACCGATCAGATCCCGCCAGTAATACTCACCAGCATCCAGCTCCGGCAACGCATTCGCCGGTACTGCAATCTCGCGCCCGATATACCGTGCTTCCGCCCGGGTCCTATCGGTTTCACCGTCCAGCTGCACCAACAGAGCCTTGCCCTGCATCCGCGCTTCGGTGATCTTCACTTCTTTCTTGCCATCCGCCCCGCACAGAAACCAAGGCTGATAGCTGAGAATATTTTCGGTCGGGTCAGTAAAAGAATTGACCTTTACCCAGCCCTTGATGCCGTGAGCCGCACCAATGCGGCCCACCACCATGAGTTCCAGCTCGGTCGCCATCAGGCGCCCTGCTTACGGAACTCCTTAACCAGACCGCTAACACGGTCAGAGGCCTGCGCACCCTTGCTCAGCCAGTAATCGACACGGTCGACTTCGACTTTCAGGCGAACTTCGCCACCACGGGCAATCGGGTTAAAGAAACCAACGCGCTCAATAAAGCGACCGTCACGGGCATTGCGGCTGTCGGTCACAACGAGGCTATAGAACGGGCGTTTTTTGGAACCACCACGAGCAAGACGAATAACTACCATAATATCAGCACCTTAATTCAATCCGGTTTCCCGGCCCCTGATTCCGGGCCATCGTATCCGCCTGAAAATCTGACCTCTCAAAAAAGGCCAGACTGCGAAGGGCGCAGATTCTAGCCACATCTGCGCCGGAGTTAAAGGGGTATTTACAGCAAAAGCCACGGAACCAGCCTCTGTCGACCGGATCCGCGCCCTCAATTACATCCCCGGCATGCCCCCGTTACCACCCATCATGCCCTGCATGCCGCGCATCATCTGCTTCATGCCGCCCTGAGTGCGCATTTTCTTCATCATCTTGGCCATCATCTTCTGCTGCTTGAGCAAACGGTTCAGAGCAGGAATATCGAGACCGGCACCCGCTGCAATACGGCGCTTGCGAGAGCCTTTGATGGATTCCGGGTCGCGGCGCTCGCCGGGGGTCATGGAATCAATCAACGCTTCCATATGGCGCATCTGCTTCATGGCCTTGTCGTCTTGCGCCATCTGCGCCATCTGGCCGAGGCCGGGCAACTTGTCCAGCAATGAGGTCATGCCGCCCAGGTTCCGCATTTGCTGGAACTGGTCTTTCATGTCCTCAAAGTCCATGGCTTTGCCTTTTTTGAACTTCTTGGCAAATTTTTCCGCCTTGGACTTATCCAGCTTTCGTTCTGCCTCCTCCACCAGCGACAGTACGTCGCCCATACCAAGGATTCGAGAGGCAATACGCTCCGGGTGAAACAGCTCCAAAGCGTCGGACTTTTCACCGCTACCGATGAACTTGATTGGCTTCCCGGTAATGGCGCGCACCGACAGCGCCGCACCACCACGGGAATCACCATCGGTTTTCGTCAAAATGACACCGGTCAACGGCAACGCATCGCCAAACGCCTTGGCGGTGTTAGCGGCATCCTGACCGGTCATGGCATCCACCACGAACAGGGTTTCCGCCGGATTAATCGCCGTATGCAGACGCTTGATTTCCGCCATCATGGCGTCGTCAATAGCCAAGCGGCCGGCAGTATCGACAATCAGCACATCCATGTAACGACGACGGGCTTCATCCAACGCGCCATTCACAATAGCGACCGGATCCTGGTCCGTGCTGGAGGGGAAAAACTCGGCTCCCACCTCTTTTGCCACGGTGCCGAGCTGATCTATCGCCGCAGGACGATAGACGTCCGCCGACACCACCATCACTTTCTTCTTCTCGCGCTCCTTGAGGAATCGCGCCAGCTTGCCCACTGAGGTGGTT
>PGZG01000242.1 GCA_002840115.1 Gammaproteobacteria bacterium HGW-Gammaproteobacteria-14
CAGTAAGGGGTTAACGCTGGCCAAGGTGGAAGCAGAACCCCATGGTATTGATCTTGGGCCCTTGCAGTCAGTGTTCCCTCAGCGCCTGTTTACCCCGGACAAGCGCATTCGCTTAACACCGCCGCGTTATATACATGAGTTGTTGTCATTAGAGGTAGAAGCGGCACCCGCGCCGGACGAGTTCCGGTTGATCGGTCGGCGTCATGTGCGTAGTAATAATTCATGGATGCACAACAGTTATCGCCTGGTAAAAGGCAAGGGACGCTGCACTGCGATGCTGCATCCTGCGGATGCTGCTCGTATTGGCATCGTGGATGGCGAGGAAATTGAAATCAGTAGCAGTGTGGGCAGCATTCGTTTGCCGGCGGAGGTAACGGAGGATTTGATGCCCGGCGTTATCAGCGTACCCCACGGTTGGGGTCATGCCCGGCAGGGTGTGCAGATGGGTGTGGCGACGAGCCATGCCGGCGTTAGTATTAATGATGTGATCAGCAGTGATCAGGTGGATCGTCTTACGGGGACTGCGATTTTAAATGGTCAAAGCGTGACGGTTAGGCATTGTCGCGCACCCATTGCAGAGGCTCTGGTGGACGAAGAAGCCTAGCGGGGCGTTACTCAGGGGTATGAGCATTAGCGGCGTTCTGGATGGCTTTCTCGACATTGTCCCGGAAGGCCGCCATGACCTTCAGCCGCCGCATGGTCCAGTAATGTCCGCCAATCACACGATTGATTAATAGTGTGCGCGGTGATGGCTGGAAAGATTCAAGATATTTCCAGGGAACAGTGCGGGTATGCTTCACCAGGTCAAGGTGTAGTCGCGAGTTGGAGAAGTCGTAGGGCTGGTCGCCGAACGGGGGTAGTAGCATGTTGACCCAGGGCAGGTAGAAGTTTTCGTCGACAATCGGGCCGTCGCTTTTGCGAACATCAAGATCCACCAGAATTTTATCCAGCGCATCATAATCACCGGCAATGGCAGCTTCTGTGAGCGCGCGCATGGCCCGGGTATCTTCCGCAGGAATCCGCTTTACCGCGCCAAAGTCGTACATCACGACGCTGCCGTCGGTGCGAAAGGCGAAGTTGCCAGGGTGCGGGTCGCAATGTACTTCCCGGAGCACAAAAATTTGTCGTCCCAGAGCGTCGAATAGTCGCGCGCCGAGTAAGTTGCGCAGTGCCTGATCGTACTGTTCACTATGTTCCACCGTATCCAGATCATCACCCGCTTCATAGCGCAGGGTGAGCACCTGTTCGGAGCTCATCTCGTCGATCACCTCAGGGATAATAATCCAGGGTTCATCACGATGAAATTCGCGGAAACGTTTAAGGTTCTCTGCTTCCTGACGGTAATCCAGCTCTTCTTCAAGCTGTTCACGAATTTCCGAAAAAATGGCATCCAGTGTTGCTTCGTTGACTTTAAATAGTGCGCCAAGTCGCAGAATGCGACGGAGTTGGCGCATGTCCGAATCAATGGATGCTTTTACCGCCGGGTACTGAACCTTAACAATAACGTCGGAGCCATCTTTCAGTGTTGCCCGATGGACCTGGCCAATGGAAGCGGCGGCGAAGGGTTTGTTATCAAACTCAGCAAACAGGTTTTCCGGGTCGTCCCCCAACTCTTTACGCAGTTGCCGTTTGATAATAGAGATGGGCATGGGGGCGGAAGCTTTCTGCAGAACGGTGAGCGCTTCAGCAATTTCAATAGGCAGTAAGTCCTGCATTTGTGAGGCGATTTGCCCCACCTTCATAACCGCACCTTTCATTTGGCCAAGGGTTTCCGCGACCTGTCGGCCAACGTCACGCATGAGTTTTTCACGATCACGCTGCTGGGCGGCCTCATCCTGAAACAGCTTTTTCACCTGATGCCCGGCGACCCGGGTGGCAATGGAGGTGGTCATGCTGGTCAGGCGGAACAGGCGTCCGGCCTGAGTGGTGGCGCCGTAGGTTTTTTTGTCTTTTGCCATAATGCGGTCCCGTTGGCGCAGTCTGATTCCCGATGGTCTTAATCTTAGCTGCTATTGACCGACACGGGGCAACGTTAAGTTGGCTTTAGTGACTGGGTTGGCTGTCCGCGCTGCCGTTGCTGGTTTCAGTAGTGTAGAGGTGCTCAGAGCTGAGCCAGAGAGAGGCGAGTGGGGTTGAGTGAGCGCATAAAAAAAGGGGCCTGGCGGCCCCTTAAAACGGAGAATCAGCATGAAGCATGGAAATCAGGCGCGCTGTTCGCCAGTGGCAACCAGCTCGTTGAACAATTTCTCGGACTCTTCGCGGGCGGTTTTTACCGCGCCCAGACCGGCCAGTACAAATTCATTGGTGTCTGCGGCTTTCTCGCCACGCTCGCTGCGGCCGGTATCTACCAGACGCTCGTACAGGGCCTTACGCTTTTCCGGGGCAGTTTCCAGCAGTTCGCGGGCGGCGGCCAGTGC
>PGZG01000017.1 GCA_002840115.1 Gammaproteobacteria bacterium HGW-Gammaproteobacteria-14
TCAAATAAACGGAACCCCTCTCCACCAGTCAGCAACTGGTACTGACCATTGACGGCAAGGTTTGTGCTGGTACCGATCAGCGTTAGCGTGCCACCCAAAATGGACACATAACTCAACGGGATCATTAATGAGGAGGCCGGCAAATTAAGCTGCTTTGCCCATCGTGCTACCGCCGGAATCATGGTCGCCACCACCGGGGTGTTATTCAGAAAGCCGGACAAGCCAATCACCGGGGCAGCGAGCCGGGTCATCGCCCAGCGATGGCCTTTCGGCCGACCCAAAACATGCCTCACCACCAGATCCACGCCACCGGATGCGCGAATACCTGCCGCCACCACAAACATGGCGGCCACAGTCATCAAGCCGCTGTTGCTAAAGCCAGAGAAGGCCTCTCCCGCGGTCAACACACCGGTAATACTGAGAATCAACAACGCTCCCATCAGCACCAGATCCGGCCCCAGCCGGGTGCTGATTAACGTCAAGAAAATACCTGCAGTCACGGCCAGAGTCAGCCAGCCTTGCCAGTCCATGCGTAGGGTCCCGGAAGTGTAATCGGCGCCCAGTGTACCGGGACGCGGCCGCCAAGATAATAATAAAGAAGAAGAAGCTTATTACCATTAGACATATAAAGCCCACGGACTCCCCAGGCAGTCAAACGTTCAGCAGGGTGACCTCGGCAGCCGCACCACCGCTTGGCAGCCAGCGTTGCTCGGCAAACAGTAGCTCCCCATCCGGTCGCAAACACACCGCCGTGCTGGCGCGGGTTCCATAGATCGGCGACTGAATGAATATGGGTGCCACCAACCGCTCCATTTCAATACCAACCCCAGTCTCCGGCAGCTCATCGTCCTGCGGCAGATGATGGTCGCCAAGCAGCTCCAGCAAACCCTCCGGGGTCGGACCCGAGGCCATAACCCCGGTCATCAACTCCTTCCCACGCCGCGCTTTTGGCCAATCGGTATTTAACTGACCATTACTTAACGCATGCACTCCCGGAGTAACCAGCTGCGGCGACGCCCCACGGTTGCTCATCCACGCCAAAGTCTCACCATCGGAGACCAGTAGATTAAAGCCGCCGTACTCCTGCTGGTCAGGCTCAAGGGTCTGCAGATATTCAAGGGGGGAATGGGCGCTTTCAAGAAACCCCAGAGGCAACATACCCCGGGATCGATTGCCCGGCGTTTGATCAGAAATCGGCTCACGATAGTTGGTCACCGCGGCGAATCGACCACCACTGCCAACCCCCAGCCAGGTACCACCAGCCACCAGATCCAGACCGCAGATAATGTCACCGCGCAGACGCGCTGGTTCCGCCGGACGATGATGAAATTCATCCCGATTGGCGGCAACCAGCAATGGGTATTCAGCGTGCGCCTGCCAGGCGAACAAGACAATGCACATCCAGAGCTCCTCTCAAATAACAGAACAAGCAGTGAGGCACTAACGACACAGGGAGTCACTGACGACACAAGACCCGGCGACGGTTCTCAGCTAGCATTCCCCGGTAATGCGCTGCCCCACCACAACTGCGGACTGTAGCAGGCACGAGTGTAGCAGCCCGCGGCCACCCGGAGAGCTTCTTTGATCGAGTTGTTATTGCTGTTTTTGGCACTCGGCGCCATTGCCGGGCTACTCGCCGGAGCCCTCGGACTCGGCGGCGGCGTGGTGATCGTCCCGGCACTGCTGGCCATCTATCATCTGATCGGATTTCCACCCGCTATTAACGCCCAGCTGGCCGTCGCCACCTCGCTGGCAACCATTGCCGTCACCTCTCTGAGCGCGATCCGCGCCCATCATCGCCATGGCGCTGTACGCTGGCCACTGGCCATCAACCTGTCCATAGGTATTATATTTGGTGCCTTTCTCGGCGCCTTTCTCGCCAGCCATATCGCCAGCGCTCAGCTGGCCCGCCTGTTTGGCATCTTCGCCATGATCATTGCCGTGCAAATGGCCCTCAGCTCCCAAGGCCAGCGAGTCAGCGGCGAAGAGCGTCTTCCGGGGCGAGGGCCGCTGATGTTGGTCGGTGGCATTATCGGCACCCTGTCCGGCATGTTCGGCATCGGCGGCGGCTCGATGACCGTACCTTTGCTCAGCGCCTGGCGGGTGCGCATGCAACAGGCTGTGGCGGTATCAGCCGTCTGCGGTTTACCGATTGCCCTTGGCGGCGGACTTGGCTTTGTGATTGCCGGATGGCAGCATCCGGAGCTGCCCCCCGGCAGCGTTGGGTTCGTGTACCTGCCCGCCGCAGCGGGTATAGTGCTCACCAGTTTCCCGCTGGCCAGAGTGGGCGCCCGGCTTGCCCATGCACTGCCAGCGACCACCCTGAAACGGGCCTTTGCCGTTGTGTTGTTTCTGATCGGATTGAAGTTGGTGTTATGACATATCCCCAGATTGACCCCATCGCGTTTTCCCTTGGCCCGCTGTCAGTACACTGGTACGGCCTGAGCTATCTGGTCGGCATTGCTGGCGCCTGGGCACTCGCCAGCTGGCGCGCCCGCAAACCCAATAGCGGCTGGACCGCAGAGCAAGTCAGCGACCTGGCTTTTTACGTGGCGGTGGGCGTTATCGTCGGCGGGCGCGTTGGTTACGGACTGTTCGACGCCCCCGGACAATGGCTGGCCGACCCTTTGTGGATTGCCAAACTGCAACAAGGCGGCATGTCGTTCCATGGTGGCCTGCTCGGCGTCATGCTGGCGTTTCTATATTTCAATTACAAAAGCGGCAAGCGCTGGTCTGTAGTCGCTGACTTTGCCGCCCCCATGGTACCTATTGGTTTGGCCACCGGGCGTCTCGGCAACTTTATTAACGGCGAATTGTGGGGCAAACCCACCGATGTCAGCTGGGGCATGATTTTTCCCGCGGACCCCCTTCAGCTCACCCGACATCCATCACAGCTTTATCAATTTATGTTTGAAGGTGTCGGCCTGTTCCTGCTGCTGTTTCTGTTTTCCATGAAATCGCGACCCGCAGGATCAGTGGCCGGCTTGTTCGGCGTAGGCTATGGTTGCGCCCGCATTGGCGCCGAATTTTTCCGTGAACCAGACGCCCATATTGGTTATCTGGCGGGCAACTGGCTAACCATGGGCATGGTCTTGAGCCTGCCGATGATCCTGATCGGCGGCGCCATGATGGTATGGAGTTATCGCAGAGGACCCACCGCATGAAGCAGTATCTGGATCTGTTACGCCATGTCCGCGACCATGGCGTGGAAAAATCCGACCGCACTGGCACCGGCACCCGAGCCGTCTTTGGCTACCAGATGCGCTTTAATCTGGCTGACGGCTTTCCCATGCTCACCACCAAAAAACTGCATCTGAAATCCATTGTTCACGAATTACTCTGGTTCCTGAGCGGCGATACCAATATTCGCTACCTGAAAGAAAATGGTGTTTCCATCTGGAATGAATGGGCCACAGAGGATGGAGAGCTGGGGCCGGTTTACGGCGAGCAGTGGCGCAGCTGGAAAACCCATGACGGCCGGGTTATTGATCAAATCCGCGACACGCTTGCAGAAATAAAACGTAATCCGGATTCGCGGAGATTGGTGGTATCCGCCTGGAACCCGGCGGTACTGCCAGACCCAACACTCAGTCCTGATAAAAATGCCGAGTTGGGCCGTCAGGCACTACCGCCCTGCCATTGCCTGTTTCAGTTTTATGTGGCGAACGGGAAATTATCCTGTCAGCTCTATCAACGCAGCGGTGATATTTTTCTCGGCGTGCCTTTCAATATTGCATCTTACGCCCTGCTGACTCTCATGATGGCGCAGGTCTGCGACTTGCAACCCGGTGACTTTATTCACACGCTCGGCGACGCTCACCTTTACAGTAACCATATGGAGCAAACCGAACTGCAGCTTTCACGCGAGCCCCACGCTTTGCCCACCATGCACATTAACCCAGAGGTCAAGGACCTGTTTGCTTTCCGGTTTGAAGATTTCACGCTGGAGAACTATCATCCCCATGATCATATCAAGGCACCGGTCGCTATCTGAGGCGACGTTCCGGAGGCTCCGTTGAAACTATCCATGATTGTGGCGCGTGCCGCCAATGGTTGCATTGGGCGCAATAATAAACTGCCCTGGTACCTTCCCGAAGACTTGAAATATTTTAAAAAAGTCACCTTCGGGAAACCCATTATTATGGGGAGGAAAACCTGGGAGTCATTAAAAGGACCACTACCAGGACGAACCAATATTGTGATCAGCCGCCAAACGGATTATCCGGCGGAGGGGGTCAAAGTGGTGCAGAGTCTTCAGCAGGCCATTGCCCTCGCCGAAAGCATTGCGCTGATTGATGATATTGATGAGGTCGTTGTGATTGGCGGTGCAGAGATTTATGCCGAAGCCCTGCCTCGTGCGGACATTCTGTATCTCACCGAAGTCCATGCAAATGTTGATGGTGATGCCTTCTTCCCGCCGTACAACAACGAAGATTGGCAGGAGGTGGGCCGCGAGGACTTCCCGGCCGCGGGCCCGAATCCTTATGACTACAGCTTTGTTATTTACCAACGGAAGAATGCCCTTCTCCCCTGAGAGAGAAGGGCATATCGTTCAATCAAAGATCTGATTAATCTGATAGATCGATGTGGTGCCGCTAACCTCATTGCCAATCAGCAGCAGAGCCTCACCATTAGGCGAGTCTTGTGCCGCAATAAAAGTAATACCCTCAATCCCCAGATCTCCCACTGTTGCCAAAACAGCTTCCGGGTCCTGATCCCAAATTTCACGCGTATTGAGGTAATCGACAAAGAAGGCATTCTTTGGGTCCGTCACGTCATACACCATGACGCCACCCATCCGCTCAAGGCCGACAAAGGCATAGAACTTGTCTCCCAGCTGCCCCACAGCAACGCCTTCTGGCTCTGGCCCTTTGTTATCACTGCGATTATCAATGCTGTTAGCCGCAGAGTGGTTGGAGTTAAAGAAGTCTTTACAGGGAATATTGCGGGCAGACCCCGCCATGCAATCATCTGACGCCAGATATTGCTCCATCTGATCAGCAGAATCCCAAACCAATTTCCCGCTTTCGCTCCAGATAGATACTGACCGACCACCGAAAGCATAAACCTGGTCATACATCAGCCAATCACCATGGTCATCCTGAATGCCGCTACTGTCATACATTTTCGGCGAACCATCTTCATTGGTCTGATAGCCCATGGTCCAGGTAATGGTCAAACGACCTAGTACGTCATCGTCACGGCAATTGCCAATATCACCCACAGTTGCACCGCAGTAGCCAAATACATCCGGGTTCAGGAAAGCACCGTTGGCTAATTCGTTCAACTGCGGCGGCAAATCATCACCGACGCGGCCCGCCCAACCATTAGAGCGAGTCAAGTGCTTAAGACGAAATTCTTCCACAAACCCCTGACTGGCATCACCATCCCAGTAGGCTTGATTATCTTCACCCCAGGCACGCGCATCACCTTCATTAGCGGTGACAATATAGTTTTTACCAGCAACGCTATAAACCGCAATACTGTCCGGTTGATACATACCAACCACACCGGGGAAAAAATTGATATTGGCTTCCCCGTCGGTGTCACTGGCATCGATGCCATTGCCATCAATACCATGGTCTTTGTAACCCAGCGGGAAAATATCCGTCACTGTCGCGGTGGCAATATCAACCTTCGCCAAGGCATTATTTTCCTGGAGTGAAACCCATGCAGTTTTGCTATCCGGAGTAATGGCAACATATTCCGGCTCAAGGTCTTTAGCCACTGTTGCATTCGGTCCGAAAATGCGCACTCCAGCGGCGCGCAGATCATCGATTTGACCATTAAAAAACTGGAACCCTGCGGTACGCACAGCGTAATCACTCACATTCACAATACTGATAGAGCCCTCCGGGTCGATACTATAGTCATCGCTAGGCTCCCCCTCATTGGCGACGACAATGTATTTTCCATCTGGAGTAAAGGCGAGCATATCCGGCTGCGCACCAACCTGTGCTTGCCCCAGGCGCTCCAACGTGTTGGCGTCATAAACAGCCACAAAACCAAGATCGGTTTTAATTGGTGCTTCAATGGCAAACGCCATTAAATCACCTTGCACAGCCACACTATTCACCACCGCCCCGATAACAATATCGTCAACAGTAATTGTCTCAAGGAAGCTGGGAGCGGAAATATTGCTCATATCCAGAACATCCACCGCGCCAGCCAGAGCATTGACGACAAAAGCACGCTGGGACTCCGGATGGTAAGCCGTGATTTCTGCAGCACTCACAAGATATTCGCCACTGGAGTAACGGCCAGAGAACGACAGCTCTATTGTTTCAGGCGTAGGGATTGGCGTGGCATCACCACTGTCTTTCTTGCTGCTACTGCCACCACAACCGGCCAGAACCGCCAGCAACAACGCCGGTGACATTTTTATGAAACTATTCATTGTCAGCACTCCAAGGATAAACGGGACTGCGACAGAGATAGCTCAATTCGATGACAAATTAATGATTGAATGATGAATAGAAAAATTCACATCACCGGGAGCTAGGCAACACGTTGCCGGAAAATTTCACCAAGGCGACGGCAGGCTGGACCGGCATAATCCGCCTCAGCATACACCAGATAAAGTTCTGCAAAGCGTTCCTGTCCCTCCACCATCGGCAAGGGTTTTAGCAACCCACGCTCGAGTTCGTCACGAATTTTTTCTTCGGGATACCAGGCGAACCCCAACCCCATCGCCGCAGCCCGAATGGAAGTACTCAAATGACTCACGGTCCAGCGCTGCTCCGCACCGAGCCACCCCGCATCCATCTTTCGGCTACCCGAATCACGCACCACCAACTGACGATGTCGACGCAGATCCTGAAAGGCCAATGGACGACCAAGCTGGTGTAGTGGGTGATCCGGATGCGCGACAGCAATAAAGCGCACCCGCACCAGTGAGTCACCGATAAAACCCGGTGGCACCCGCGGAGTAATGGCAATATCTACCTGATGCTGAAGCAAGGCTTCATCCGTACCGCTAAGTACCGTTTCCAATAATTCCACCCGGGTTTCCGGAAATTCGGCGGCAAAGCGATCAAGACATTCCAGCAGCCCCCCAACCGGGTAGATAGCATCCACCGCCAAATACAGCTGCGCCTCCACGCCACGGGACAGGTCATTTGCTGATATCTCCAGACGACTGGCCTCCTCGACCAACGCTTGTGCACGCCGATACAAAATCTCCCCAGCTTCCGTCAGCACCGCCCTCCGCCCCTCCAGACGAAATACCCGCACCGCCAACGCCGTTTCCAGCTTCTGAATGGCATAACTGACTGCGGACTGGCTCTTATCCAGCAGCTCCGCCGCCGGGGCATAGCCTCCCGCGTCAACCACGGCCAACAGTGCCCGCCACTGTTCCAGAGATACTTTGAGATCCATCAGACCACCAATCAATCAGTATTTTAGATGTAAAGACGCTAATTTAACGGGTTAATAATCCGAATGGCAAATATAACAATGGTCTCAACGTTATTCTTCAGCCCGCAAAGAGGACATCACATGGCAACGCTTCTCTCTATCAGCAGCAGCATTTTTGGCGATCAAGGCAATACCAGTCAGCTGGCTGGCGAGTTCGTCGCCCGTTGGCAGGCTCAGAACCCGCAGGGCAGCGTTGTCCACCGGGACGTAGGAAGCAATCCCCTGCCTCACTTGGACAGCAGCCGCGTGGGGGCCTTTTTTACCCCCGCCGAACAGCGTTCCGCAGAACAGCAGGCCGTTGTTGCTCAGTCCGATGCGCTGATCGCCGAGCTTAACAACGCGGACGCCATCGTTATCGGCCTACCGATGTACAACTTCGGCGTGCCGTCCCAGTTCAAGGCATGGATTGATCATGTCGCCAGGGCGGGAGTGACTTTTAAATATACCGACACCGGCCCGGTCGGACTGCTTGCCGATAAGCCGGTGATCGTATTTGCCGCCCGCGGCGGCCTCTACGCCAACACCCCGAACGACCATCAGGAACCCTTTATGCGCCAATTCTTGGGCTTTATCGGTCTGAACGACGTGCGCTTCGTTTATGCCGAAGGCGTTAATATGGGCGATGAACCCAAGGCCAAGGCACTGGCCGGCGCCCGCAATGCGATGGATGCTGTACTAGCCGCCGTACAGGCGGCCTGAAAACTTAATGCAAGTAAAAGGAGAAGATCATGGGATTGCTGGTAGACGGCCAATGGCAGGACAAGTGGTACGACACGGACAGCACCGGCGGCCGCTTTGAACGCTCCGCCGCACAGTTTCGTAACTGGGTCACCGTCGACGGCAGCGCCGGGGCAGATGGCGTCGGTGGTTTTGCCGCCGAAGCCGGACGCTATCACCTCTATGTCTCACTGGCCTGCCCCTGGGCACACCGCACCCTGATCTTCCGGGAACTGAAAGGGCTTACCGACATGATCGATGTATCCGTGGTCAACCCGCTGATGCTCGATCATGGCTGGCCATTGAACAACGATTTCCCTGGCGCCACCGGCGATGCACTCTATGGCCTTAACTACCTGTACGAGCTGTACCTGAAAGCCAACCCGGAATATTCCGGGCGTGTCACCGTTCCCGTGCTCTGGGATAAGCAACAACAAACCATTGTCAGCAATGAGTCCGCCGATATTATCCGCATGTTTAACAGCGCCTTCGATAATATTGGTGCCAAAGACGGCGATTACTATCCGCCGAATCTGCGTAACGATATTGATCGCATTAACGATCGCATTTACCACCGAATCAATAACGGCGTGTATAAAGCGGGCTTCGCTAGCCGCCAGCAAGCCTATGAAGAAGCGGTTATTGAATTATTCGATGAGCTCGACTATCTGGAAAAGCATCTTGGCCAACACCGTTGGCTGGCTGGAGAGAAAATCACCGAAGCAGACTGGCGCCTATTTACCACACTAGTGCGTTTTGATCCGGTGTATGTCACCCATTTCAAATGCAATATTCGTCGTATTGCAGATTACCCGAACTTGAACAATTACCTGCGTGACTTGTATCAGCAACCTGGTATTGCGGCGACAGTGAATATAGAGCATATCAAACATCACTATTTCCGCAGCCACCCCACCATTAATCCCCATAGAGTGGTACCAGTGGGACCCAGGGTTGACTATGACGCGCCACATAATCGAAACGACATCGGAGGCTAACATGACGTCCCGACCCATTACCCGAGTAATTGCCGGCATGAACACCAGTGACGGCGCTGGCGTCAAGCTACGCCGCACGCTAGGACAGTCACAACTTGCACGGATGGATCCTTTTTTAATGCTGGACGAATTTTCCAGTGACAATGCGGATGACTATATTGCCGGGTTCCCATCCCACCCCCATCGTGGCTTTGAAACGGTCACCTATATGCTTGACGGCCATATGTTGCATGAGGACCATATGGGCAACCGTGGCGACTTGCGCCCCGGTGACGTTCAATGGATGACCTGCGGTCGAGGCATTATTCACTCAGAAATGCCGCAACAAAAAGAAGGTCGCATGCGCGGCTTTCAGTTATGGCTCAATCTGCCTGCCAAAGACAAAATGCAGCCCGCCGCCTATCGTGATGTTCCCGCAGCAACCATGCCATGGCATTCCGTGGACGAGCATATACGCATTAAAATGATTGCCGGCAATTTGACAATCAATAACACATCGCTGCAAGGCCCGATTCAAGCCGGTGGCACCGAGCCCGTGTATGCCGACATCGAAATAGCCGCCAACCAGCAAGCGATAATTCCCCTGCCCGTCAGCCATAATGCCTTTATTTATGTTTTCGAGGGTACCTTGAGCAGTGCAGGAAAAGCCGTCCCACAACATGCAGCGGCTTTGCTGGGTAGTGGCGATAACCTGCAGGTCACTACCGGTGATGAGGGCGCCCGCTTTCTGCTAATCGCAGGAAAACCCTTAAACGAACCGGTGGTGCAATATGGTCCTTTTGTAATGAACAGTGCCGCAGAAATAGAGCAGGCCCTGCGAGACTATCGCGATGGCACGCTCACCAATGGTGGCGTCACCGCGTTAGGCGCTTAATCAACATGGACACGGGGGCGTCCAGCCTCCGCGTCCATCAATCCACAATGCTGATCACAGAGCCAACCAGCAAAAGCATACCCGTCACCAATAACAAGCCATATACCAGCATACGGAAGCGGACTTCATCTACCCGTCGATGCAATTGCTCTCCCAACAAGATGCCCACAGGCAATAACCACACTAACCAGGCTAATGCGGGTAGCGCCGGAAGCAAACGCCCATCCAGAAAGAACGCGAACGTTAAAACACTGTTCAGCAAAAACCAGACACAGATCAGCGTGGCTCGAAAACGGGTCTTATCGAGCGTAGTACCGGCCAGTGCATACACCAGAAGCGGCCCGCCAGAAGCAAACAGACCATGGGTAATACCCGCAGAAAACATCAATGGCGATATCGACCAGGAAGGATGGCTACCATTATTAGCTGCTGTACTATTGCCTCCATTACTGCCTGCATAAAACCCACCCAGCCGCCACAATTCACGCCCAGAAAACCAGATAATAAGAATGCCAAATAGTGGCTTCAACCAGCGTTCATTTAGCCAAGGTAGCAACAGATAACCCAACAAGGTTCCCGCAAGCATCAATGGCAATATACGCAACATCAAAAGACGCACGGCAATGTGTTGCCGATAGCGCAGGGTCAGCCAGCCCGTCATCAAAATATTCAGTGGCACTAGTATTGGCAACAACTCTGGTACCGGCATCAATAATGCCCCCAGAGATAGCGCTATCACGATGCTTCCAAAACCGGTGACAGCTTCCACCGTATAGGCAAAAAGAATAAAAATCGCCAACAACCAGAGCCACTCCATTAGCGCTGCAGCTCTATGGAAAATTTACGCTTGATCAGCCGCATATACAAAGCAGGCCAGAGCCGCCAAAGCAGACTGGCAAATGCTGATAGTCGGTCAGGAAATACCCGGTGCTGACGTTTGTGGGACGCCTGCAGAATAATATTTGCCATCCATTCCGGAGAACGAACATTGCCCACGGTTGAGCGAGCATGGTTCGCTGCGGCACCATCATGGCCCAGCGCATTCCGTTCAATTGGAGTATCCAGAAAACTGGGGTAGACCATCAGAACATGAATGCCATCCGCCTCCACCTCCAAGCGCAGCACTTCAAAGAACTGAGACAATGCAGCCTTTGCAGCACAATAGGCAGCGCGCCCCGGCACCGGCATCCAACCAGCCATTGAGCCAATATTGATAATCTGCCCCCGACTTTGCGTTAACAATGGTAACGCCGCCAGAGCCAATGCCATTGGCGCCTGCCAATCTACCACCATCACTTTCTCCAACACCGACAGCCCTGTATGGGCCGCAGGCGAGCGATGCGTTATGCCCGCGTTATTGATCAACACGTCCAGCCGACCAAAACGCTGCTCCACAACTTCCAATAAACGCTGACGATCCACCATCAACGTTACATCGCAGACACAGGAAGCCGCCTGCGAGGGATGTGAAATGCTTTGCATTCGTTGCTGCAGCAGTGGCTCATCACGGTCGGCAAGCAGTACCGAATGCCCTGCCTTCAAGAACACCTGAGCCAACGCCCAACCCAGGCCGCTGGCGGCACCAGTAACAATCACCACCTGACTCACAGATCACCTCGGGCGCGAGCATGGTCAAGATAGTAGCGAAAGGTCTGCTCGGAAGTTTTTTCCGGCACATAACCAAACTCTTCCTTTAAGCGACGATTGGAAAGAACCGGACGGTAACGCAAGAAATCCAGCTGGTCGGGACCATATTCCGTGAGCCTCAGGCCGCGACCAACATACAACCCCCAACGCAGCAGAAATGCGGGCAGCACCAGCAAAGGCTTGCCAAGAAGCCCCGCAATCACTGGCATGGTCAGAGCACCATCTCCCGCAAGATTATAAATACCAGCGCTCTCCTCCAGCACACCCTTGGCGATAATCGCCAGCACGTCCTGGTCCCAGATAAAAACGAATGGCGAGTCACTGCCTCGAATTGCCAGAATTCGTTTGCGAGCGAACAACTCGGTAATAAGATTGCGGGTCTCCGCACCCAGCACGGTGCCAGGTCGCAGTATCAACTGCTGCAATGCTGGATAACGCTGGCGATAGTCCTCCAGCATCTCTTCCACTAAACGTTTATGACAGGAGTAGGCAAAAACATCATTGCCACGTAATGGGTCTTGCTCATCAAGCCAGTCAGGATTATCCGCATGATAACCATAGGCAGCGCCAGAGCTAGCCACGGTAAGATGCCTTACTCCCGCCGCAACACAGGCATCGAGAACGTTACGAGTACCATTCACATCAATATCGTAATCCCGCTGGCGATCACCGCTATCTTTCAACACGGCGGCCAAATGAACCACATGGGTAATCTTCTTCTCGTTCAGCAATCTCGTTAACGAGGGGTCACGAATGTCCATGATCTGGAAATCGCAGGGCACCGCTGGATCAATACGCAGATCAATGCCAACAACCTGACAAAACCCTCCCAGCCGTGCAGCAAGCTGTCGGCCAAGATAACCGCCTGCACCGGTTATCAATACCCGGATATCGGATGAAGCGTCTGCAGCCCGAGGTGAAGGATTCATGCTGCACTCCGTGACCAGAAATGTGCCAGCGTCAAACCGGAAACAAGATGCCAGATCCCCCACAAGGCAGTAATCAAAATCATGCCTCCTGCTTGCGGAAAGAAGGTAAATAGAATCATTAATCCCAAGCCCGAGTTTTGAATACCGACCTCCATAGTCACTGCACGACGATCCGCCAATGGCAAATGCGCCACACGACCGACTAAATTACCGACGATCAAAGCCATTGCATTATGCGCGACAACCAACAATAGAATACGATCCGCATGCTCCATAAAAAGGCCATAATTTTTTTGAAAGGCCAGAACAATGAACGCCAGAAAAATCCCCAACGATAACCAGCGCATCGGCTGCTCCGAGCGTTCCGCCAAACCGGGGAAACGACGACCAGCGGCCATACCCAACAAAATTGGCAATGCAAGCACCAGGGCCACTAGCAATAACAAACCTGCCGGATCGATACTGATTTGCTGAAGCAATGGCCTGGTCTGTGGGTTCAACCAGCCATACAGGGCAAAATTGAGTGGTGTCATCACCACGGCAACCAGACTGGACACTGCTGTCATAGTGACAGAAACCGCAACATTGGCCCGAGCCATCCAGGTCATGACATTGGAAAAGGTTCCTCCGGGGCAGGACGCCACCAGAATCATGCCCAAGGCAAATTCGGCAGGAACTTGCAGTAGCCATGTAGCAAAACAGGTCACCATGGGCAGTAAAAGAAACTGGGCGATCATTCCCGCTACTGGCGCCTTCGGCTCGCGAATAATGCGACTAAAATCATTCACTTTTAGTTGCAACGACACGCCAAGCATCATCAGGGCAATAGCACCATTCATAATAACCAGATCAGTAGTGCTAAATTGCAGGCCGATGTCACTCATTAAGCTATCGCGTCCATGTCTGTTATAACAAGATCTGCCTTGAGCTGCTTGATATGCCCCAATACTGTACTGCGATATTCATCCTTGCTGACGTAGTAGGCCATCCGATCTAACTGCAAATAACGATAGCCACCATCCATGCGCTTATCTGCACTGGTACGTTTCTTATGCTGAAGCAATGATGCTGATTGCTTACCTGCATGGACCTGCCGCAAGTATAGCGCCACCATTTCGGCCTGCTCATTACGGCCTTCCCAGCCTAACCCGGCAGCTTCCACCATACCCATCACAAAAAGATCGTCATACTCCGGATGGAACACATTGAGATACAGTGATGGCGCGCCACTTTGCGACCAGTTAAGGTGTTTACGATCAATGAAGGGGTAGTCCAGCTTATAGCCAGTAGCGGTGAGAATAAGATCGTAATCAGCCTGTTCGCCATCGGCAAAGGTCACCGTATAACCTGCCACAGAGCTAATATCACGACGAGCACGAATATCGCCATGCCCCAGATGATGTAACACCAGCGAATTAATTACCGGGTGGGATTCATACATTTTGTAATCCGGATCTGGCAGACCGTAATCCGAAGGTTTGCCAATAACAGCACGGATCATCAATGCGTCAAGACGCTGTTTAATACCTCGAGGAAGCTTTATTTTTCCGCCAAGGCTATCGACCGGTTTTCCAAGCAGAAACTTTGGCAAGAAGTAATAACCCCGGCGCACAGACAGGTCAACCTGCTTTGCCTGATGCACCGCATCCACCGCGATATCCGCTCCAGAGTTACCACAGCCAATAATCAGCACACGCTTGTCACGAAATACTTCCGGGGTTTTGTACTCGCTGGCATGCATTAACTGGCCAGAGAACTCTCCGGGCAAAGCAATCTGGTTGGGGTGATGAAGCGTGCCATTGGCAATCAACAAGCCGGTAAATTGGCGTGTCTGCTCAATCCCCTGACACCGGGTGGTAATACGCCAGCCCTCGGCGAGTCTCTCAGTTGCAACAACTTCCGTGGAAAATTCGTAATGGCTATACAAGGAAAAGTGGCGGGCATACTGGCGAAAATACTCACGCAGCTGGCTATGGTGTGGATAGGTGGCCACATCATCAGCCATGGGAAATTCGCTAAACTCAGTCATCCGTTTTGAAGAGATCAGGTGCGCCGACTGGTACATGGTGCTGGTGGGACTATCAATATCCCACAGACCACCCACATCACTGTGAATCTCAAAGCCGATAAACGGGATATCGTATTTCTTGAGGTTACGGGCCGTGGCCAGACCCATGGGGCCGGCACCAATGACTGCGTACATACTGTTATCCTTGTTATAGCCGGATGGATTGAGCATCCACTCTGTTGCCATAATCTAAGCCGAAATACGCAGCAACAACCGGCCAAGTTGAGACCCGGCTACGGTTAATTCGGGACATACGGTTAACTCAAGACATATTAGCAGGGGCTTTCAGGGTCTCTTATGAGGCACCACAGGGAATAGGCATGCACACCCCAACCGTCACATTGCGTTTTTCTCAGGCAATTCGCCAGGCCGCAGAAAAGCTTGGCGTCGCTGTACCCGCTCTGGCGTCCGGGAGCGAGCGGGTATCATTGGCGGAACAGGACCGCCTCTGGGAGGCGTTCTGCAATCACTCCACAGACCCCTTGATTGGCCTGCAGCTGGGCCTGACTTTACAAGCCGGCCATCTGGATCTGGCGGGCATCTTGCTGATGAGCTGTGAAACCTACGGCGAGTCACTGGAAGCCCTGCTGGAGTACTACCCTATTGTCGGCGAAGGGGGTGATTTCTCACTCACGGAAGACGGCGATCAAATAACTCTGAATTATCAGGCTCACTATCAAGTGCATATCGCCGAGCGCGTGG
>PGZG01000243.1 GCA_002840115.1 Gammaproteobacteria bacterium HGW-Gammaproteobacteria-14
GGTCAGGTAGCAGAGACTTCGGCAGTCATCAGCATGATGCGGTCCAAAGGATGACCGGGAGCATCAATTTTAACCATAATGAACTCTATGGTTTGGTGAATAATGCCACCGGAATTTTTACCCAAGCTGGACAGTCCCGCCCCAACCGTTTAACAGGAGATGGCACACATGATCCGGGCAGAACAAATTCGGTTAATTTCGATTCAGCGGATCAAGTCCGCTCTGCGGGTGAAACCCGACCGACCAACATCGCGTGGCGCTGGATTATCTGGACCAATTAAAGAATAAGACGGGGTAGCTGCCCTTACGTTCTTTTACAAACAGGAATTAGACAAAACTCCAGTGCTAGGGGTGGCTTTTGTTTATACGCCAAAAACAAAATGCCCTTGCTGCTAATAGCTGGTCGTGACGGCACTCTATGGGAAGAACTATAGAGGAGGCATTCGATGCGACTTGAAAGCTGGTATCAGCCGGATTTGGAGGTAGCGGGCAAAGCTCCTTTGTCCTTCCAGATACCCCCCGGAGCTAGGCTTTTACTGCGCCTGGGCCCAGCAGTTCACGGGCAGCAGGTAGTGGCAATTATGGCTGGGGGCTACCCTGGCATTGGAGAGTGGCGATCAGGGGGCATTATTTCCCCTTTGAACAGGGCTTCAAAGGCTACTGAACCCCCCGTAATTCAGGTGCTAGGGGTGGTTATCAGGGTGGCGTGGGAAGGCTAATGTCGGTCATTTTGAGCCTGTTTGTCTCAAACCAAGCGACTTTTTGTCTCAAACCAAGCGTCGCGTTACAGTTCCGGCTTAACGCCGGTCAAACCCCATCAATGCCGGTTCTCATCCCCAAGGGGTGAACACTGATGTTGCGCTTGCGCGCTGCTTTTAATGGCGTCCCCTAGGGGATTCGAACCCCTGTTACCGCCGTGAAAGGGCGGTGTCCTAGGCCTCTAGACGAAGGGGACCCGGAAAGCGGCGCAAGTCTAGGGGTGACCCACCATGGCGTCAAGAGTCATTGACGGCAAATCGCCAGCTTGTTCAGATAGCAGCTTCTTTTTTTCGGAGTCTCCCATGGAATTGAAGCTGTATGGCGCCGCCCTCTCTCCCTTCGTGCGCAAAACCCGCATATTCCTGCAGGAAAAAGGCATCCCGTTTGAGGCCATTCACGTTGACCCGAATAATCCACCGGCAGATTTCGTTACCCTGAACCCGCTCAAGCGGATTCCTGTGCTGCAGCATGGCGACCGGGTCATTGCCGACTCTGCCGTGATCTGCCGATACCTGGAGTCTCTGTTCCCGGAAACCCCGCTTTACCCCAGCGACCCATGGGAGCAGGCCCGCTGCGGCTGGTTCGAGAAATTTGCCGACTATGAAATCGCTAAAGACTGCACCTTCGCGGTGTTCCGCAACCGCGTCGTCATGCCCCTGCTGGGGCGTCCCTGCGATGAAGAAAAAGTACAAAAAGCCCTTACCCAGGTCGTGCCACCGCTATTCGCCTATCTCGACGGCGAGCTGCAGGATCGTGAATATCTGGTGGGCAATAGCATGACCATTGCCGACATCGCGCTGGCCAGCCAACTGGTGAATTTCCGTCACGGTGGCGAAATGGTGGATGCGGAGCGCTACCCCCATCTGGCAGCCCACGCAGCCAGAATGCATGCCCGGCCAAGCTTTGCGACGGCAATCGAGAAAGAAAGCGGCTTTGTTAACAAGGTTCGCCAAAAGGGCTAAAACCTCTCAATAAGCCCTGAAACCCAGCCTCAGCCCACGGTCTGCGCCAGAATTCTGCTGATGTGGGCCTGAGGACGCCCGGACTGCTGCTGCCATTGATTAAACGCCCCTTGGGCAGCATTCAGGTCTCGCTGACTGGTGGGCGGCTTATCGATAACGCCATTGGCAATTAACGCGGCGCTAACATCGGCGGTGGGGTACCAGCTATCCCGACCCACCATGCGCAGAAAGGCAGGCCCGGAGTGCCCGCCCAGTTGAGCGCCACGTTTTGCCAGTTGCCGCCATAGGCCTACGGTATCCTCCACTGGCCACTGCGCCAACCAGCGCCCCACGCTGCCATGCTCCCGGCGCAACGCACACACCATGGCCGCATTCAGCGGAATACTCTGCATTTTCCGGCGATGACGAATCAGCGCCGGATCTGCCATCCGTTGCTCAAGCATTTCCTGTGGCATCAGCACTAACTTATCCGGGTCAAAACCGAAAAAAGCCGCTTCAAAAGCAGGCCAGCGGTTATCCACCACGCTGTGACGCATGCCCGCACGAAATACCCGGCGCACCAGAGCGGACAGATACCAG
>PGZG01000244.1 GCA_002840115.1 Gammaproteobacteria bacterium HGW-Gammaproteobacteria-14
GGGCCAGCCTGAACGCCCCGAAGGGCGGGGCCTGAAGCGCACATCTGCTGCGTTGTATTGCTTGAAAAGGGAACCACCATTTTCTGCGCAACACGCCTTACAGCTGCACGCTTCAGGCCCCGCAGAGACCCCAAGGAGTTATTCAGAGGTGCCCTAGAACGTATAGTTAAAACCGGCATAAAAAGCCCGCCCGACACCCGGCGTTACCTGAGCAGCAGGATCAGGATTAAACATCGATGGTGGTGCTGGCGAAGGCGTAGTAGCGCCAGTGCTGACATAGACACGATCGGTCAAATTACGACCTTCAGCAAAGAGCGTCAGCGAAGAGGAGAACTGCTGGCTCACCTTTAATCCAATCAAGGCATAGCTAACAGTATGCCAATTATCACCACCTTCATTATCAAAGGTTAGTGGATAGCCACTGACATAACGGGTACTGGGCTCAATCAACAGGCCTCTATGCAAGCGCCATTGCACGGCCGCAAACAAGACATGCTCGGGAATTTTGGGCAAGCTGGCGCGGGCATAATCCGGATCATCTTCAAAACGAAAATCCGACCAGTTATAAACCAGTTGCAAGTCAAGCTCGTCTGCTGCCAACCAACGAGCAGGCAGATGAACCGTCATTCCCACCTCAATACCGTCATGCAAGGTTGGCGTTGGTGCATTGAACAGTGATGTCACGCCATCAATTTCAAGGTTCAATAACTCACCTTTGAAGCGAGCACGGTACGCCACCAGATCCCAGCTGATGAAGTCTCCAATACCGCGATAACCCACTTCTGAAGTAAGCGAGGTCTCTTCACGAATGCGACTGCCGGGAACCGGCTGCACACCCTGCTCACCCGAAGACGGCAAGCCAATATTGCGAGCCACCTGAACATAAATACGTTGAGTAAGTGTTGGCAGATACATCAACGCCGCTTTGGGCGACCAGCCTCCCAGAGTTTCCTGCCAGCTATCATCGCCCGGCGATACAGTAGGCTGGGGAAACGGCGTACAATTCGGAGGAATACAAGGAGGCGGTGCACTGACCAGACGATCCTGACTACGACGGTCGGAGCGAGTCCATTGACCACCAACAACCGCGCGCAAGCGATCTGAAACAGGCTGTGTATATTCACCGTACCACTCGGTTTGACTCACGCGAAAGCGCTCGTCGTAGACTCGATCCAGTTTTTTCTGCCCGTCATCACTTTGCCGATAACGTTGGCCGATATCACGACCCTCACCATGACGAAGACCTGTGACAAAGCGTTGGCCATTGTCGCCCTGAAGCTCATATTCCAAACCAACACCAACAGCTCCATACTGATTATCGATGATGCCCACAAAAGGGCTGGGCAGATGATCCAGCTCGGCCTGATTGATAAACACACTGGCAATGAGATGTTGGTGCTCAGCGACTGGCACCAGAGTGCGATTCGCCAGCCTGATCTCACGCCAGTTACGATCCGAATCAAACTGTGTATTGAAGGCCGCTGCCTCTCGCCGACGATCTTTATCGAGTTGGTTAATCGCAAGGCTGCCGGGCAACTCCAGCCGCGCATCACTCATCAACAGATAGGTGCGATTTTCCACACCACCATCAAAGCGGTATCCCGCATTACCATGAAACCGACGGTTATACTCCCGTGATTGCTCTCGGAAACCTTCAAGGTCACTCTGAGAAACGCTCACATAAGCATCGGTTCTTTCACTCGCGCCCCCCCAGGCAACCCGGTTCTGACGCCAACCGAAACTGCCCACTTCAGAGCGCAGCTGCCAACCGGGATAGCGATCTCCGGTCCGGCTGGCATAGTTAATTGCTCCACCACTGGCAGTGCTACCGAGCTCTAGCGAGCTGGCGCCACGATAGATCTCAGCATAGTCATAGATGGATGAATCAATCAGCTGATTGGTGGTGCCACTATCCAGACGGCCCAACGGAATACGGTCCTGATAACTGTTGACGCCGCGACCGAAGGCCGTGGCAGACAAGCCCGATCCGCGGATCGACAGAAACACATCCGCGCCGCCGTTTTGATTCGCCACCCAAACGCCAGGAGCCCGCTTCAAGGTATCTTCCTGACTAGTGACGGCGCTGTCAGACCAGTCACTGCCATCCAGCACCGACACAGCCCGTGCCTGCTCAAACAATATGGCGGCACGATCCTCCTCAGGCGGTATGAGTGTGGCCCCAGACTGGCCCGCACTGACCGTTACAGCCTCCAGCATCGTCCCACGGTTGGCCTGTAGTTGTGTAGAAAACACCAACAGCAGAATAAAAGGCAAGTAACGCAGCTCCATAACCGACTCT
>PGZG01000018.1 GCA_002840115.1 Gammaproteobacteria bacterium HGW-Gammaproteobacteria-14
AGACGGAAGCCATGGAAGAGGAACCGTTGGATTCGGTAATCTCAGAGACCACACGAATGGCATACGGGAAAGTCGCTTCGTCCGGAAGCACAGCCTGCACACCACGACGGGCCAAGCGGCCATGGCCGATTTCACGACGCTTCGGCGAGCCCACCATGCCGGTCTCGCCAACACAGTACGGAGGAAAGTTGTAGTGCAGCATAAAGCGATCAGTGCGCGAACCTTCCAGTGCATCAATATTCTGGGCATCACGCATACCGCCCAGAGTCGCCGCCACGATAGCCTGAGTCTCACCGCGAGTGAACAGCGCTGAACCGTGGGCTTTCGGCAAGTAAGTCACTTCGCTTTCAATACGACGCACGGTTTTCAGATCGCGGCCGTCGATACGGGGCTTACCGTCAAGGATGGCATCACGCACGGTACGGTATTCCAGCTCGGAGAACTGGGCAGACACCTCACCTTTTTCTGGTGCGCCTTCTTCACCGGTGGCCAGCGCTTCAAGCACAGCGGCTTTCAGTTCGCCAACACGCGCATAGCGTTGCTGCTTATCGGTAATGCTGTAGGCTGCAGCCAAGTCAGCGCCAACCTTCTCTTTAACCGCGTTGTGCAGGGCAGTATCGGGCGGGACCGGCTCCCACTCCCACTTCGGGGTATTCACCTCCGCAGCAAACTCGTTAATTGCCTTGATGGCCGCCTGCATTTCCATATGACCGAACAGCACCGCACCCAGCATCTGGTCTTCGGTTAGCTCTTTGGCCTCGGACTCCACCATCAAAACGCCTTTTTCAGTACCGGCAACCACCAGATCCAGCGCGGAGGTTTTCAGCTCGCTGTAGGTCGGGTTCAACACATACATATCGTCAATAAAGCCGACCCGGGCGGCACCAATCGGCCCGGCAAACGGTATCCCGGAAATAGCCAACGCCGCAGAGGTACCGATCAGGGCGGCAATATCCGGATCCACATCCTTACCCGCAGACATCACCGTAGCGACAATCTGCACTTCATTCATGAAGCCTTCCGGGAAAAGCGGGCGAATCGGACGATCGATCAAACGGCAGGTCAGAGTCTCCTTCTCGGACGGACGGCCTTCACGCTTGAAAAAGCCACCCGGAATACGGCCCGCAGCGTAGGTTTTTTCCTGGTAATTCACCGTCAATGGGAAGAAGTTCTTGCTCGGGTCAGCCTGCTTGCGACCCACTGCCGTTACCAGAACAGCTGTTTCGCCGATGGTAACCATAACCGCTGCAGTGGCCTGACGGGCAACGCGGCCAGTCTCAAGAACCACCGTGTCACGGCCATACTGGAATTCTTTACGGGTGATATTGAACATGTTTTCGCTTCTCTCGTGTTTTGTCGTATTCGCCTAAGGCATGCGGGCAGAATAATACGGGATATGGGCTGCTTTTTCACCCGTTATAGCCGACCTGTAAACGACAAAAGCCCGGCAAGCCGGGCTTTTGCAAGATCTCTGATGTGAGGGTTGCTTAGCGACGCAGGCCAAGACGCTCGATCAGGGTCAGATAGCGCTCACGGTCCTTGCGGGCCAGATAGTCCAGCAATTTACGACGCTGGTTTACCATGCGGATCAAGCCGCGACGGCTATGGTGATCCTTCTTGTGCTCTTTGAAGTGACCTTGCAGGTAGTTGATATTGTGGGTCAACAACGCCACCTGCACTTCCGGGGAACCGGAGTCACCCTCTTTACGGCCATACTCTTTCAGAAGCGCCGCTTTCTCTTCAACGGTTAGTGCCATGTTTCTTTCTCCAAAAATATGCGATTAAGGAATCACGCACAGCCGCGCATATTTACAGCTGCCGTGGTTGCCGGTGAAAACCGACCAGGCCGGAGTTACCCGACCACCAGACGACGGGGCGCAATACGCCCATCCTCCAGCACTTCGCCGACCCCCAGAAAACGTCCATTAGAGGCCTGATAAAGACTGACCCAACCCTCTCGGGGACGGGTGTTAGCCATCACAGCTTGACCTTGCAGCAAGTAGTACGCGGCATTGTCACCCAGTTCAGCGGGCGGCCAGTCTGCCACGGCTGTGGATAAAGGCAAGAGCTGTTCGTCGATTGCCTCAAATCCGCCCTGCTCCTTGAGCTCGCCGAGTTGATCCATGGTCAGCATACGCTCTGCAGGGTAAGGCCCAGCGGACAACCGCCGTAGCGCCGTCACATGGCCGCCACAGCCGAGCTTCTCGCCAAGATCCTCAACCAGAGAGCGCACATAGGTACCCTTGGTGCAGGCGACTTCAAAATCCACTTCATCGGCGCGAACATCCAGCACATCGATCCGGTGAATGGTCACCCGACGCACCTTGCGCTCCACTTCAATACCCTGACGAGCCAGCTTGTAAAGCGGCTGGCCATTGTGCTTGATGGCGGAAAACATCGACGGAGTCTGGTCAATCTCGCCAATAAACTCCATGAGCGCTGCAGTAATGGTGGGCGCATCTGCCGTCACAGGGGTCTGACGTAACACTTCACCATCCGCATCACCAGTATCGGTAACAACGCCGAGCTTAGCCGTTACCCGATAACTTTTATCCGCATCCAGCAAGAACTGGCTAAATTTGGTGGCCTCGCCAAAACAGATCGGCAGCATACCCGTCGCCAGAGGGTCCAGACTGCCCGTATGGCCGGCCTTGGCCGCTGAAAACAGTCGCTTGACCACCTGCAGGGCACCATTGCTGGTAATCCCGGCGGGCTTGTCGAGCAAAAGGATGCCGTTGACCTCGCGGCCACGATGACGTTTCGCCACCTTCACTCCTGATTATTGCTGTGCGTCCTCATCCTCATCGGGGTGATGGGGATGCTGACTGTCCTCAGCCAAGGCCCGGCTAATCAGCGCAGAAATCTCGCTGGCACGCTCGGGTAGCTGGTCATAGTGGAAACGTAGCCGCGGGGTGGTTCGGGTGTTCAAGGTCTGGGCAAGCTCTGTGCGCAAAAAGCCCGCCGCATGGCTGAGCACTTTTTCCGCATCAGCACCATCTTCCGCGGTCTTGCCAAGCAGCGTGAAATACACGTCTGCCCAGCCAAGATCCTTGGATACTCGCACATCCTGCACCGTGACAAAGCCGATGCGAGGATCTTTCATTTCCTCGCGAAACAGACGTGCCAGCTCGCGCTGAATCTGATCGGCGATACGATCCGTGCGCTGAAACCCCTGAGGGCGGCGATGTCGCATGAATGACCTCAGAGTGTCCGTGCGATTTCGCGCACTTCAAACACCTCAATCTTGTCGCCTTCACGGACATCGTTATAGCTTTTCACCGCGAGGCCACATTCCATGCCATTACGTACTTCGGAGACATCCTCCTTAAAGCGACGCAGTGACTCCAGCGAACCTTCAAACACCACCACTTCGTCACGCAGTACGCGAATCGGGCGATTTCGGTACAAAGTACCTTCGATCACCATACAACCCGCTACAGCACCGAACTTGGAAGAACGGAACACATCACGAACCTGCGCCACACCAAGGATCTCCTCACGACGCTCTGGCGCCAGCATGCCCGACATCGCCTGCTTCACATCATCAATCATCTCGTAGATGATCGAGTAATAACGCAGATCAATACCTTCACGCTCGCACAGTCGCTTGGCTGCAGAGTCCGCACGAACATTAAAACCGAGCAAAACGCCCTGTGACGTCATTGCCAAACTTACGTCGGACTCGTTAATCGCACCAACACCACTGGAAACGATGGTTACTTTCACTTCATCCGTCGACAGTTCATTCAGTGCGCCAACAATTGCTTCGAGCGAACCGCGAACATCGGCTTTAATCACAATATTGACCTGGCTCTGCTCCGCCGTTTCCATATTGGCAAACAGGTTTTCCAGCTTCGATGCTTGCTGGCGCTTGAGCTTCAGCTCACGCTCTTTGGCTTGACGGAACTCGGCCACTTCACGGGCCTTACGCTCATCCGGCACCACCAGGAATTGTTCGCCAGCTTCCGGCACACCATCCAGACCCAGCACCTCCACCGGGATAGACGGACCTGCAGACTTGATGGCTTTGCCGTTTTCGTCACCCATAGCGCGAACCCGACCAAACTGACCGCCGGCCAACAACACATCGCCGATTTTCAGCTCACCTTCCTGAATCAGCACCGACGCTACGGCACCACGACCTTTTTCAACGCGGGACTCAATCACCACACCGCGGGCAGGACCGACATGAGCAGCTTTCAGCTCCAGCAGCTCCGCCTGCAGCAAAATGGCTTCCAGCAGGTCATCCACACCGGCGCCAGTGTGCGCAGAAACATATTTGAACTGATAGTCGCCGCCCCACTCTTCGGAAATCACCTCGCGCTGGGACAACTCGCTCTTGACCCGCTCCGGGTCAGCGCTTTCTTTATCCATTTTGTTAACGGCAATAATGATCGGCACACCGGAGGCCTTGGCGTGGTTAATCGCCTCTTCTGTCTGCGGCATAACCCCGTCATCCGCCGCTACAACGATCACCACAATATCCGTCGCCTTGGCACCACGGGCACGCATGGCCGTAAACGCCGCATGGCCAGGAGTATCGAGGAAGGTAATCATTCCGCGATCGGTTTCTACGTGATACGCACCGATATGCTGGGTAATACCACCAGCTTCGCCTTCCGCCACTTTAGCGCGACGAATGTAGTCCAGCAGCGATGTTTTGCCGTGGTCGACATGGCCCATGATGGTGACCACCGGCGCACGCGATACTTGATCGTCACTAAAGGCAACCATGCTGGTCAAATCATCTTCCAGCTCAGCCTGCTCACCTTTTACCAGTCTCGGGGTGTGCCCCATCTCTTCCACCAACAGCACTGCAGTTTCCTGATCAATGTGCTGATTCACGGTGGCCATTTCACCCATCTTCATCAGCGTTTTCAGCACTTCACGAGACTTTACGCTCATGCGCTGAGCCAAATCAGCAACGGTGATGGTTTCCGGAACTTCTACGTCATAAACCATTTTTTCTGTCGGGCTCTTGAAGCCGTGTTCCTTGTGGAAGGAGCTCTTCATCTGGCCATGGGCAACGACAGGGATAGTGCCTTCACGTTCACGACCACCAGGCTTGCGGCGACGACGTTTGGAGGATCGCTCCTCATCACGCCAGCTGGCCTCCATCGCCTCAACAACGATGCTGGCACCGGTATCGTCTTCTTCTTCCTTACGTTCCGTGGGCTCGCCACGTTTTTCCAACTCAGCGGCGAGACGCTGCGCTTCTTCAGCAGTACGGCGGGCGGCCTCTTCTTCCGCCTTGCGACGGGCTTCAGCTTCCTGCTTACGACGAGCGTCTTCTGCTTCGCGCTTACGCTTTTCCTCGGCTTCACGCTCAGCACGCTCTTCCGGGGTTTCGTTCAGTACTTTGCTATCAGCTTTCTTGCCACCGGCTTTCGGAACCGACAGGCGCTTAGCCTTATCTTCCGCTGCTTTGCGAGCTTTCTCTTCTGCTTCGCGCAGCGCTTCCGGTGTCATTGCTGCACGCTCGGCTTCCGCACGCTCACGGGCCGCGTCTTCTTCAGCAGCTTTAGCACGAGCCTCTTCTTCCGCCTTGCGCGCTGCAGCCTCAGCCTCAATGCGCTCGGCCTCAAGACGCTCCTGCTCTTCACGCTCACGCTCTTCAGCTTCCAACACTTCGCGTTTCACGTAGGTGCGCTTTTTACGCACTTCGACAGCAACGGTTTTCGCTTTACCAGAAGCACCGGTGGTCTTGATAGTGCTAGTGGTTTTCCGCTTCAGAGTGATTTTCTTCGGCTCGGCATCCGCCGCACCATGGGATTTTCGCAAATGCAACAACAAGTGCTGCTTTTGCTCATCCGACACCAAGTCATCCGCGCCTTTATGAGGAAGACCTGCATCACTCATCTGCGTCAGCAAGGTAGCCACTGGTGTACCCACCAGCTCCGCCAATTTCTGTACCGTTGTTTCTGCCATATACCACAATGCTCCTGTTCGTCTGTCACTCACCGGCCGTAAAAAAAGGATTATTGGCCGGCAGCTTCCTCATTCTCGAACCAGGGCGCGCGCGCCGTCATAATCAGCTCAGCAGCACGTTTTTCGTCCATCCCTTCGATTTCCAGCAGGTCGTCTACCGCCTGCTCGGCAAGGTCTTCCGTTGTTACAATGCCCGCACCAGCCAGACTTACTGCCAGCGCTCGGTCCATCCCTTCCATATTCAACAGGTCATCCGCTGGTGCGGAATGGCCAATCTGTTCTTCCGATGCCAAAGCACGGGTCAACAGCACATCTTTGGCACGCTGCCGCAGCGCTTCGACGATTTCCTCATCAAAACCATCAATGCCCAGCATTTCTTCCACCGGGACATAGGCCACTTCTTCCAGTGTGGTAAAGCCTTCTGCCACCAGAACTTCTGCCATTTCTTCATCCACATCCAGATCGCGGATAAAGCTTTCTATGGATTGCTGTGCTTCTTCTTCGTGCTTTTCCTGAGCTTTGTCGGTGGTCATGACGTTAAGCTCCCAGCCGGTCAGCTCGGAAGCCAGACGAATATTCTGACCACCTCGGCCAATGGCCTGAGCCAATGCAGATTCGTCTTCCACAGCCACATCCATCGCATGTTTTTCTTCATCAACAACGATGGACGCCACTTCAGCAGGCTGCATGGCATTAATGACCAGCTGCGCGGGATTGTCGTCCCAAAGAATAATATCGACGCGCTCACCAGCCAGCTCATTAGATACCGCCTGAACACGAGCACCACGCATACCAACACAGGCACCGATAGGATCTATACGCTGATCATTACTCTTAACAGCGATTTTGGCACGGGCGCCAGGATCACGGGCAGCACCCTTGATCTCGATCATCTCTTCGCCAATTTCAGGCACTTCAATTTTGAACAGCTCAATCAGCATTTCCGGACAAGCGCGGCTGGCGAACAACTGCGGACCACGGTTTTCCGTATTAACACCCATCAGGTAGGCGCGTAAACGATCATTCTGACGCACCATTTCACGGGGAATCATATGCTCACGGGTAATCAATGCTTCTGCATTGCCACCAAGATCGAGAATAATGCTATCGCGGGTCACCTTTTTCACAATGCCGCTAATCAGTTCACCAATCCGGTCCCGGTATTCTTCGATAATTTGCGCCCGCTCGGCTTCGCGCACTTTCTGCACAATAACCTGCTTGGCCGTCTGGGCGCCGATCCGGCCAAAGGCGACGGATTCAACTTCCTCTTCCCAGATATCGCCCATGCTCAAGGAGGGGTCTTTCTCATGGGCTTCGTCCAGCGTTAACTGGCGACCAAACTCATACAGCTCCTCGTCAGGCACCACGTGCCAAACCCGGAACGACCGATAGTCGCCGGAAACGCGGTCAATCTGCACGCGGATTTCAACGTCTTCCTCTTCGCGGAAGCGTTTCTTGGTGGCCGCAGCAAGGGCCAGCTCAATAGCTTCAAAAATAACGTCACGGCTGACGCCTTTTTCAAGCGATACAGATTCTGCAACTAACAGGATTTCTTTGTTCATGGCCAAGCCTTTACAAAGACAAACAGTCCTTCGACAACACCGGGTTAATCAGTCGAATTTAGCAACCAGACTAGCCCGATCCACCTGTGCGAACGGCACTCGTAGCGCCTCGCCTTTCAAGTCCAACAGCACATCATCACCGTCAATCGCGGTAAGAGTTGCCGTCAGACGCCGTCTGCCCGCGACCGGCGCCAGCAAACGAATCTGAACGTCATCACCGATATAGCGAGACCACTGCTCCAAAGTAAACAATGGTCGATCCATTCCCGGCGATGACACCTCCAGGTTGTATTCCCCGGAGATCGGGTCCTCGACATCGAGCACCCCACTGACCTGATGGCTAATCATTGCGCAATCGTCAACGCTGATGCCTTCTTCTCGGTCAATAAAAATACGCAGTGTTGCACCTCGGCCCTGCAGGTATTCCATACCCCAGAACTCATAGCCCATAGCTTCCACCACGGGCTGCAACATTGCCTGAATTTCTTCCGTTCTGCGCGACACCCTTCACCTAAAAAATTTCGCCCAAAAACAAAAAATGGGCACAACGCCCATTGATACGTTGCGAGCCTGTCCTGACTTTGGCAGGCCCGCATGACAAAAAAGCCCCTTCATGAGGGGCTTTAAAACTACCAGGCCGCCTGCCAAACAGGACAGCAGACTACCTCTGTTTGGTAGCGGGGGCAGGATTCGAACCTACGACCTTCGGGTTATGAGCCCGACGAGCTACCAGACTGCTCCACCCCGCAATTAAACCGTTGTGCCTTTTATAGCCCTGCACTGGGCTCATATCCCGAAGGTCGTAACACTCCCTTCGGCTTTTCCGAGGTTGGGAGCCCGACAAACTACCAGACTGCTCCACCCCGCAACTTAACTTGATGCCGTTTTTACGCCCCGCACCGGGCTATTTCTGACTGGATGCGCATCCGAATCAGGTGCCGAACTATAGTTAGCTGACCCGGGACTGTCAATGTAAATTAAGACGATTTGACGACAGATTCAGGGGAAAACGGGCTGATAGTCAGAACGGCGGCCCCGTAGTGGGCAGAGAGTGAATTCCCGCTCTTCTATGCGGGTTTATCCCTTTCCGGGACACGCACGAGTACATCCCTGTAGCTCATCTCCGCCATCCATGGCTCCGATGGTCCCGGAAAGGGATAAACCCGCACAGAAGAGCTCGCAGCATGCTTCTTGCAAACTTCTCAACCCTCGAAGGACCGGAAAGCAAAAAGGCGCCCATTATGGACGCCTTTTCAGATTGGTGCCGAAGGCCGGACTCGAACCGGCACGGGCTACGCCCACTACCCCCTCAAGATAGCGTGTCTACCAATTTCACCACTTCGGCTTGTGCTGCAAACGCCCCCGACAAGCAGGTTTACTCAACCACTGGCACATCGGCGGCCGGCGATTCTACATCAAGCTGTGGAACATCCGCAGCGTTTTCTTCGATCATCGGAAACTCGCTATCCAGCATGGGAATATCCTGCTGTTGCTGCAGTTTCTGCAAAGCCGGCAGCAGCTCCACATTGGCACTGATCTGCTGACGGGCATGCCAAGCCAGAGCAAGACTGGTCAGCATAAAAATCGCCGCCAGAATCGCTGTGGCACGAGTCAGGAAGTTGGCTGCTCCGGCGCTACCGAAGAAGGTTTGCGAGCCACCGCCGCCAAAAGAAGCGCCGGCATCGGCGCCTTTACCATGTTGAATGAGTACCAGACCAACCAGAGCAAGGGCTGTCAGTATGTGTACTACGTGAAGCAGGATATCCATGATTGTCCGTTTTACGCTGTTGCCGCCTGACAAATGGCGAGAAATGTCTCCGCGTCTAGTGACGCACCCCCGATCAGGCCACCATCAATATCGGTGCCAGCAAAAAGGGAGGCGGCATTATCCGCCTTTACGCTGCCGCCGTAAAGAAGCCGCGTAGCCTGTGCCCGCACCTCGCCAATGGCACCAACAAGCCGCTCACGGATAAAGCGATGCACCGCTTGGGCCTGCTCCGGCGTAGCCGTCATGCCGGTACCAATGGCCCAAACCGGCTCATAGGCGACGATAAAGTGCTCAGCTTTCTCAGCACCCAAGGTCAGCACCGCATCCATCTGACGGGCAATGACGGTCTCAGTATCCCCTGCCTCTCGCTCCTGCAAAGTTTCTCCGACACAGAGGATTGGCGTTAACCCCGCCTCAAGAGCGCTATAAAACTTACCTGCAACCACCGCATCGCTTTCCGAAAACAGCTGCCGTCGCTCCGAATGCCCCACCAAAACGTGGGAACAACCAACGTCCGCGAGCATCCCGGAAGACACTTCCCCGGTAAAAGCACCATCCTCACTACCGCCCAGGTTCTGACCTCCCAGCAACACCCCGGAAGAAGCCAATTGCGCGCCGACCCGCTCGAGATAAGGCGCAGGCGGACATAACAGCACATCCACACCCGCAGGTACGGCGGCTGCGATTTCTGTCGCCAGCCGGGAGGCCATTTCACGCCGCCCGTTCATTTTCCAGTTACCTGCAACCAGTGGTTTTCTCAACATTGCACTCCCCGAGCCATTCAAACCGACAAAGAGCTGTCAGCCGTATCCAGACCACAACCCATTCAGGCGGTCACTTCGGCGATCACCGCCGCCAACGTCTCGCAAAGACGAGATACCATCAATTCGTCTTCACCCTCAACCATCACTCGAACCAGCGGCTCGGTGCCAGAGGGGCGTAACAAAACACGACCACGACCGCCAAGCTCCTGCTCTGCCTCCTGAAGTGCTTTTTGAACCCACTGATTTTGCATAAACCCGGTGCGGTTTGGACCGCGAACATTAATCATTTTTTGCGGCACCGAACGCAGGCCGGATAAAGCATCGCGCAACGAACGCCCACTACTGACCAGCGCCGCCAGCACCTGCAATGCCGAAACAATACCATCGCCCGTAGTGGTACGATCCAGACAGATGATATGACCAGAGGACTCACCACCCAGCAACCAGCCGTTCCTGTCCAGCGCCTCCATAACATAGCGATCGCCCACCGCCGCACGATGGAACGGAATGCCCGCATCGGCGAACGCCAACTCCAAGCCAAAGTTACTCATCTGTGTGCCGACAACGCCATCAAGGGACTGTCGCTGATGTCGATCCATCGCGAGAATGTAGAGCAGTTGATCGCCGTCCACCAAAACTCCCTGATCGTCTACCATCAACACTCGATCTGCATCGCCATCAAAAGCGATGCCAATATCCGCACGCACTTCAACCACTTTTTGCTGCAATGCTTCCGGGTGAGTGCTGCCACAGTCAAGATTGATATTGACGCCATCAGGCTCACGGCCAATGGCGATCACCTCAGCACCCAGCTCCTCAAACACATCCGGCGCAATGTGATAGCAAGCACCGTGAGCGCAATCAACCACAATGCGCAGACCTTTGAGACTAAAAGGTGCAGGGACCGTACTTTTGCAAAACTCAATATACCGACCCCGAGCGTCGTTAATACGGCGCACCTTGCCAAGCTGATCCGCCGTCACCATACGCATCGGCTCATCAAGCACCCGCTCGATTTCCAGCTCCACCTCATCGGCCAGCTTGCGACCATTAGCGCCAAAAAACTTGATGCCATTATCGGTGTAAGGGTTATGGGATGCGGAAATCACAATTCCCGCTTGAGCGCGGAATGTGCGAGTCAAATAGGCAATAGCAGGGGTGGGCATAGGCCCCAAAAGACGAACATCCACTCCTGCGGCCGAAATCCCCGCTTCCAATGCAGACTCAAACATATATCCCGAACTACGAGTATCTTTGCCAATGAGGATTTTGTTTTCCAGATTGCTATCGCCATCGCGCATCAGCACACGCCCCGCTGCCCAACCAAGGCGCAACACAAAATCCGGAGTGATCGGAGCCTGACCAACAGTCCCGCGAATGCCATCAGTGCCAAAATATTTTCGTGTCATCCGTTCGTGTCCTCGTAAGGGCGCAGCGCCTGTAGTAAGCGCAGTGCATCAACGGTTTCCGCCACATCATGTACGCGTAATATGCTGGCGCCACGCTCCGCCGCCAACAACGCCAACGCAACGCTACCAATTAGACGCTGATCCACCGGGCGCCCCGTTAAACGGCCAATCATGGATTTTCTCGACAACCCTGCCAGCAACGGTAATCCAGCTTGCGCCAAACGCGGCAATCCGGACAACAGGGCAAGGTTATGTGCATCATTTTTACCAAAGCCGAAACCGGGATCCAGAACCAGACGGTGCAGAGGAATTCCACCTCTGACGCAAGCATCAATGCGCTGCTGCAGGAATGCCATAACTTCAACCACCACATCCTGATAGGTCGGCGCTTGTTGCATGGACTGGGGGTCACCTTGCATATGCATCAAGCACACCGGCAATCCTGTAGTTGCCGCCGCAGCCAGCGCTCCAGGGCGTAGCAATGCACGCACATCATTAATCATTCCGGCGCCGGCTGCTGCCGCAGTGGTCATAACCTCTGGCGTGGAAGTATCCACCGAAATAACCACTTCCAGTTCCGCTGCGATTCGCTCCAGTGCGGGCATCACCCGATCCAGCTCTTGCTGCACACTAACCTGCGCCGCGCCAGGACGGGTGGACTCACCACCAATATCAATAATAGCAGCACCAGCATCCACCATAGCCGATGCCTGTCGCAATGCAGCCTCTGCGTTAATGTATTGGCCGCCATCGGAAAATGAATCGGGGGTGACATTTAGCACCCCCATAACGACCGGCGCGGACAGGGTGAGTGTCCGCGCCGCGCACTGCAAAGTCTCAGTCATCATCAGTGAGTGTTCGCTGGACCACCAATCGGCTTATCGCCATCCTGAACGTCCGCCGGTTTCTCCGACTCCGCACTCACACCGCCGGAAGAATCGGAGTCACCCCAATCCTTCGGTGGCCGCGGCGGCTTACCGCTCATGATGTCATCAATCTGGTCCGCATCAATGGTTTCATATTGCATCAACGCCTGAGCCATGGCTTCCAGCTTGTCCCGGTTTGCCTCCAGAATTTTCTTGGCACGACCGTAGCACAGATCAATAATCGCACGAACTTCACGGTCGATTTCTTCTGCAGTCTGCTCAGACATATGCTTGCTTTGCGTGACCGACTTACCCAGAAACACTTCGCCTTCATCTTCTTCGTAGGCCAGCGGACCAAGCTTTTCGGAAAGACCCCACTTGGTGACCATGGCTCGAGCCATTTTGGTCGCCCGCTCAATATCATTGGAGGCGCCCGTGGTCACTCCATCAAAACCAAGCGTCAACTCTTCGGCGATACGACCACCGAAAAGGGAGCAAATCATACTTTCCAGCGCCCGTTTCGATTGCGAGTATTTATCTTCCTCCGGCAAATACATGGTCACACCCAGAGCACGGCCACGAGGAATAATACTGACCTTATAAACCGGGTCATGCTCCGGCACCAATCGACCAACAATGGCGTGGCCTGCTTCATGGTATGCCGTGTTCAGTTTTTCTTTATCGTTCATCACCATGGAGCGCCGTTCTGCACCCATCATGATTTTGTCTTTTGCTTTTTCGAACTCTTCCATATTAACAGTGCGCTTGTTTGCACGGGCGGCAAACAACGCAGCTTCATTCACCAGGTTGGCAAGATCCGCACCAGAGAACCCCGGCGTGCCCCGAGCAATCAAGGCTGGCTTGACGTCATCACCCACAGGGACCGTACGCATATGCACCTTGATAATCTGTTCACGACCACGAACATCCGGCAACGGCACAACCACCTGACGATCGAAACGACCAGGGCGCAGCAACGCAGCATCAAGCACATCAGGTCGGTTAGTGGCAGCAATGACAATCACGCCCTCCGTACCTTCAAAACCGTCCATTTCCACCAGCAGCTGGTTCAGGGTTTGCTCGCGCTCGTCATGGCCGCCACCAAGCCCGGCGCCACGGGAGCGGCCAACCGCATCAATCTCGTCGATAAAAATAATGCAGGGAGCATGCTTCTTGGCCTGCTCGAACATATCGCGCACCCGGGAGGCACCGACACCGACAAACATTTCGACAAAGTCCGAACCGGAGATGGAGAAAAACGGCACCTTGGCTTCACCGGCAATCGCTTTCGCCAACAGCGTTTTACCGGTACCGGGAGACCCGACCATCAACACACCACGGGGAATCTTGCCGCCGAGGCGCTGAAACTTGCCCGGATCGCGCAGGAACTCAACCAGCTCCTGAACTTCATCCTTAGCTTCTTCAACACCGGCAACATCAGCAAAGGTGGTTTTGATTTGATCCTCACCCAGCAAGCGAGCACGGCTCTTACCGAAAGTCATGGGGCCAGCGCCACCACGACCACCGCCTTGCATCTGCCGCATAAAGAAAATGAAGATCGCCAGAATCAGGAGAATCGGCAGAATCGACAGGAACAGCTGAGTCAGAAAACTCTGACGCTGCGGCTCACGACCCACCACTGCCACCCGGTTCTGATGCAACGCCGGCAACAGGTCGAGATCCAGTACCGGCGGCTTGATGGTTTCAAAAGCTTTGCCATCGGCCATCTCACCAATAATACGGTGCTCGTCGATGGTGACCTGACGAACATCACCACGCTCAACCATGGAAATAAAGGTGGAATAATCAATGCGCTGGCTAACGGGCTGCGGACTGATGCTCTGTGCCACTACATACAGCACCCCGGCAATTACCAACCAGAGCACTATATTACGGGTCATGTCGTTCAAACTTCACCTCTTGCCCGACACTGGTCGGGAACCGGAATGGACATTAGTGTCGCCAAAGTTACACCATTTTCAGGCCTGACCCCAGAAGATAGACCTCATTAGAACGAGGTCTGCTGGCGGCAGGCTTGCGTGTTACTACGGTACGGAAGCTGTCGTGAAGGGATCGTCGGAACTCTTCGATGCCCTCCCCCTGAAACGCCTTGACCAGAAACCGGCCCTCCGGTTCCAGCACAGTCTTCGCCATATCCAACGCCAACTCCGCCAGATACATGGCCCGCGGTTGGTCTACCGCCCTACTACCACTCATATTGGGGGCCATATCGGAAATTACAAGGTCCGCCTTGCCACCAAGGGCTGCCAGTATCTGCTGGAAAACTTCATCTTCACGGAAGTCCCCCTGAATAAAGGTCACTCCAGGCAAGGGCTCCATCTCCAGGATGTCCGACGCCAGCACCGTGCCATGGTCTCCCACCAGTCTGGCCGCCACCTGGGACCAGCCACCGGGCGCCGCACCAAGGTCCAGCACCCGCATTCCTGAACGGAACAGGCGATCTTTATCGTTGATCTCGATCAGCTTGTAACAGGCCCGGGAACGATAGCCCTCCGCCTGAGCCTTGGCCACCCAGGAATCATTAAAGTGCTCCTGAAGCCAGCGCTGACTGCTTTTTGAACGTGCCATCGGTTACCGTATCAGGATTGCGTTGTCGCGGTTAGAATACCCGCCCTTTTGAATCATCGCATGGCCGGCACGACGACCGGTCTTGCCTAGCGGAGAACAGCATGACCCTCACCCCGCAGGACCGCAAACGCCTGAAAGCCGTCGGTCATCATCTGAATGCGATTCTGATCTTTGGCGACAAAGGCCTTAGCGAGGGTTTTGTCGAGGAGCTGAACCTGCGCCTTGAGGACCACGAGCTAATCAAGGTACGGGTCAATGCCGAGACTCGCGAAGATCGCCGCGAGATCGTCACCGCCCTGTGTGAAAGCGGCGAGTGTGAGCTGGTTCAACTCATCGGCAAGATTGCTCTGCTGTATCGCCCGGCAAAAAGACCTAATCCCAAGCTGTCCAACCTGTTACGCGTCGCCGCTCGCTGAGCGGC
>PGZG01000245.1 GCA_002840115.1 Gammaproteobacteria bacterium HGW-Gammaproteobacteria-14
TTCACCACGGTTGGCAATCAGCAGGCGTTTAATCATTGTCCGCTCCAGTTTGTATGCTCCAGTGTGCCGGGCGCTTCTCAAGGAATGCGCCCAGTCCTTCACGGCCTTCATCAGCGGTGCGCAAGGCGGCGATCAGTTCTGCGGTATGGTGAATCACGTGTGTGTCGATGGGACGGGCAGACACTGCTTCAATCAAGTCCCTGCTTTTCAGCTGCGCCTTGGGAGCGCCCTGGCGCAACGCGACGATAATGGCTTGGATACGCGAATCCAGTTGATCTGAGGGAACCTGTTCATGAACGATACCAAGCCGCTCTGCAACGGCGGCGGAAATAACTTCAGCACTCATAAAGTAGCGTTGGGCCTGACGAGCTCCGATGGCACGAACCACGTAAGGTGAAATCACAGCAGGTAAAATGCCCAATTTCACTTCGCTTAAACAAAACCGGGCATCATTACTGGCAATAGCGATGTCGCAGGCACAAATTAAACCCAGAGCACCTCCAAAAGCTGCGCCCTGAATCCGGCAGATCACCGGTTTGCCAGCACGATCAATGGTGCTCATCAATTCGGCAAGGCGCAGGGAGTCTGCCAGATTCTGCTCATAGTCGAGCTCTCCCATGCGCTTCATCCAGCTCAGATCAGCACCGGCACTGAAGTGTTTGCCATTGGCGCTGAGCAAAATAATACGTACTTGATCATTGCTGGAGGCATCATTAAAGGCCTGAATCAACAACTCGATAATGGTGTTGTCAAAGGCATTGTGCTTTTCCGGATTGTCCAGTGTGATGTAAGCGAGATCATGGTTCAGGGTTAATGAAACGGTCATGGGTATAGCTCCTGATTACATGCGGAAGACCCCGTAACGGGTCTCCTCAATCTCGGCATTAAGGCTGGCAGAGAGGGCCAGTCCGAGCACGTCGCGGGTGTCCGCAGGATCAATGACTCCGTCATCCCAGAGGCGTGCGCTGGCATAGACTGGCCGTGCCATGGTGTCGTAACGTTCAACCATATCGGCTTGAAATGCGGCGGCTTCTTCGGCGCTCCAGCTGTGGCCTTTGTTGCGCAGCGAAGCGGCTTTGACCTGTGTCAGAACGCTGGCCGCCTGTTCGCCGCCCATCACTGAAATGCGAGCGTTGGGCCACATAAACAGAAAGCGAGGATCATAGGAACGACCGCACATGCCATAATTACCTGCACCAAAACTGCCGCCAATTACCACGGTGAATTTGGGCACCTGAGCGCAGGCCACCGCATTCACCATTTTGGCACCATGCTTGGCGATGCCTTCGGCTTCATATTTTTTACCGACCATAAATCCGGTGATGTTCTGTAGGAACAGCAGTGGAATTTTCCGTTGGTTGCACAACTCAATAAAGTGCGCCCCTTTCATGGCCGACTCGGAGTAGAGCACCCCATCATTGGCAACAATGCCCACCGGAATGCCATGAATGCGGGCAAAGCCGGTGACCAGCGTGGTGCCATAACGGCTTTTGAATTCATCCAGATCCGAATCATCGACAATGCGGGCAATAATTTCTCGCACCGGCATGGGCTGTCGAGTGGTCGGTGGAATAATGCCAAGCAGCTCCTGTGGGTCATAGGCCGGCGGGCGAGAGGGGTGGATGTCCAGTTGTTGTGGTTTGCGCCAGTTGAGTCGCTTGATGCATTGCCGAGTAAGCTGCAGGGCATGTGGCTCATCTTCGGCAAGGTGATCGGCAACACCGGATTGCTCGCAGTGCAATTCCGCGCCACCGAGTTCCTGGGCGCTGACTTCTTCGCCGGTGGCGGCTTTTACCAATGGCGGTCCCGCGAGAAAGATCGTGCCATTGTTGCGTACCATAATGGTTTCATCGGCCATGGCGGGCACATAGGCTCCCCCGGCGGTGCAGGACCCCAGCACTACGGCAATTTGCGGGATGCCTCTGGCAGACATATTGGCCATATTAAAAAAGATGCGGCCAAAATGTTCGCGGTCAGGAAATACTTCATCTTGACGGGGCAGGTTGGCGCCGCCGGAGTCCACCAGATAAATACAGGGCAGGTTATTTTCAGCAGCAACTCGTTGCGCGCGAAGATGTTTTTTCACGGTCAAAGGGTAGTAGCTGCCACCCTTGACGGTGGGATCATTGGCAACAATAACGCATTCGACGCCTTCAATACGGCCGATGCCTCCGACACAGCCAGCGGCGGGTACGTCTTCGCCGTAAACCCCTTCAGCGGCCAGTGGCGATAGCTCAAGAAACGGTGAGCCGGGATCAAGCAGACGGTTGATCCGTTCGCGC
>PGZG01000246.1 GCA_002840115.1 Gammaproteobacteria bacterium HGW-Gammaproteobacteria-14
CATCTTCTATTGTTGAGGTCTGTGTGTCGATATTAGCGCTTTGTTCGTCCGCTGGTGGCGTTACAGGGTCTGAGCAGGCGCCCAGCAGCAAGAACAGGGGTATAAAAACGCGTAAACTCATGGCCCGCTTCTCGAAAAAATCATACGACCTGTTTACCCGGCCATGACTATAAAAGCAAACGGGGCGTAATACGCCCCGTTACTCCGTCAAAAGCAATACCTATTAGAGGCAGGCTTACTTTAGTTCTCTTGACGACAGGCCCAGCAAGCGGCGGGCAATAATTAGCTGTTGAATCTGCTGGGTTCCCTCAAAAATATCGAGAATTTTTGAGTCGCGAGCCCACTTTTCCAACAGTTCATCTTCGCCATAGCCAATGGTGCCAGCCAGCTCGACACAGCGCAGGGTGATGTGATTACCCACCCGGCCAGCTTTTGCCTTTGAGATTGACGCTTCCAGGGAATTGGATTTTTTGTTATCCGCCATCCAGGCCGCCTTAACGGCCAGCCAGTAGGCGGCTTCCCAATCCGCTTCCATCTTGTAGATTTCGGCTTCAATGGCGGAAGTATTGTCCACGGGTTTGCTGTAGTCGAGGTTGACGTGCTCTTTCAGAAGCTCGCGAATACGATCCAGTGATGCCTTGGCACAGCCCAGTGCAAAGCAGGCCACTAGCGGGCGGGTGTTATCAAAGGTTTCCATAACACCGGCGAAGCCCTTGGCGGGATCAATTTCGGGATTGCCAAGCAGGTTTTCTGCAGGTACACGGCAATCGGTAAAATTGATGGCGGCTGTATCCGAGGCGCGGATGCCGAGCTTGTGCTCCAGTCGCGCCAGTTCCATGCCGGGGGTGCCCCACTCAACCACAAAGGATTTTATCGCTACTCTGCCCAGTGATGGATCAAGGGTTGCCCAAACCACAACACAGTCAGCACGTTGACCCGACGTGACGTAAATTTTCTCGCCGTTAAGAACGTAATGATCGCCGTCTTTGGTGGCAGTGGTGCGAATGGCTGCAGAGTCGGAGCCGCAACCTGGTTCAGTGATGGCCATGGCGGCCCACTTGCCCTTGAAGCGCTCCAGTTGCTCATCGTTAGCCACAGCTGCAATAGCCGCGTTGCCTAGACCCTGTCGTGGCATGGCCAGCAAAAAGCCAACATCGCCATAGCTCAGCTCCAATGCCCCCAGGCAGGTGCTCATATTGGCGCCATTCTTGACCGACCCGTCATTGGTGATACGGCCCTTACCCGTTTGGCTCGCACCCGCGCTGGACTCCGGATCACCTTCGTTAAAGCCATCGAGAACCGATGCCAACATATCCAGTTCTTTTGGATATTCATGTTCGGCGCGATCATATTTGCGCGAAATCGGGCGGAACACACTCAACGCAACCTGATGGGCATTGTTGATAATCGGTCGAAATTTTTTCGGGATTTCGATATTCATGATGTCTGTCTCCCGTGATTAAAGATGCAGGCCGCCGAAGGCGACGCCCAGAACACGCAAATCGCGATACCAGCGTTCCACCGGATACTCATGGGTGAAACCATGGCCGCCCAATAGTTGAACGCCATCGGTGCCAATTTTCATGGCCTTGTCTTTTACCAGTGTTCGCGCCAGATGCGCTTCTCGCTGGAAAGACTTGCCTTGTTCTGCGCGGCACACTGCGCGATAGGTCAGCATGCGCATGGAATCAATTTCAATGGCCATGTCCGCAATAATGAAAGCGACTGCCTGGCGATAGCTAATGGGCTCACCGAATGCTTTGCGCTCATTGCAGTAGGGAATGACATAGTCCATCACCGCCTGACAGGTGCCGATGGCTAATGCGCACCAGGCCAGCGTGCCAAGATCAATAAAGGCACGATAATCAAAATCGTTATCGCCAAGACGATTGGCTGCAGGCACGCGAACGTTCTCGAGAATCAACGGCCGGCAGGCGGCGGCGCGAATACCCATGGTCGGGTCTTCGCCACAACTCAAACCTTCGCTACCACCTTCGACAATAAATACCGCCGGGCCGTCGTCCGTATGGGCCGCCACCAGAAACAGTTCTGCTTCTGCCGCCAGGGGCACCAGACTCTTACGACCACTGAGTAGCCATTGGTCGCCATCGCGTTTGGCGGTGGTGCTCAGCACCATGGGATCAAACATCAATGTCGGCTCAGCCACCGCTATGGCAGCCTTGGGTGGTGCTTCTTCAGTAAAGGCGGGCAGGTAGCGGGACTGTTGATCCGCAGTGCCCCAAGTGGTGATTGCATTGGCAACGGCGGTGGGAGCCAGAA
>PGZG01000019.1 GCA_002840115.1 Gammaproteobacteria bacterium HGW-Gammaproteobacteria-14
ATCCGCGTCGCCCGGACCTTGATCATATTGTGGTAGAGGGTGGGGAGGGAGATGCACCCTTAGAGCGACTTATCCTGCATCGTGATGGTGCCTTGGCCTGGGCCAGCGAAGATGCTGACCTATTACTGTCGATAAAACCCCATTTGGCGGCGCTAGCCTCAGCGATTCATAAGCAATATCTGCACGCGATGGCGGCGGAGTGGGTTTGGGATGGCGCCGCGTTGTGGGTTATCCAGATGCTTCCCATTGGCACCCTGAGCTCTCCCCGCGAGGCATGGACGCGCCGAGCCAGTGCCGGCTTCAGCCCCCAGGTCATTACACCACTGTGGTATACGTTGCAGGGGCGCTGGTTGAAGGCGTCTTTCTGGCGCCCACTGGGGGTTCGCGCAGGCTGGCCGCACCTGAGCAATATTGAGCCTTACCGGCGGCAGCACAGCTACCTCTACAGCAACAGCGCCTTTTTTACTGCCTTGGAAGAGTGGCGTGGTTGCGGTCTGCAGCAGGCTGCGTTGCCGCCAGTGTGGCGACGTAGTAGGGCAGGGAGCAGAGGCTCGGGCCCCGTGCGGCAATGGCTTTGGCGCTGGCGCCTGCGGCAACTGGAAGGTCAGTTGGCCCGGGCAAAAAATGGCGAGTCCTCCAGAAAAATAGAGACCAAGAAAGCAGCATCTGAAAACCAGGACCTTTCTGCTCTGTGGTTGCGCTTGATGCATTTCGATCGTATTGGAGAGTCCCTCGCTGAGCTTGATGGTTGGTTGCACTATGTGGAGCTACCGACGGTAGGGGCGTCCGGAGGCGTGTTGGAGGGTGGGCACAGGGAGTCCGCCGGTATTTCTCCAGACAATGCGAGACTGGTGGCCGGATTGGCGCAAGTGGCAAGGGGCACGATCCGCATTGCTGACGTTGTGGCGGAGCACCCGAATGCTGCGGCGGGCTGTGACCCAGTGTGGGTGCGCTGGCAGGAGGGTGATAGTGATATTGAGCGGCTGGGCAGTTTGCTTGCCGGACTGGCCCCCGAGCGAATAGAACGTATGGCGGCGGTGGAGGTAATTACTGAGGCGCCTCAGTCGCTGGGCTTCCGGGCGCGCGCTTTGCGTGCTGAATTAGCCAGCGCCATTCGTGAGGTGCTTCAGGCCATGGCCCATGTTCTGCATGACACCGGCTATCTGGCTCATCCGGATGATATTTTTTTCCTGTATTTCGATGAGTTATGGCAGTGTTGGCACCAGCAAGTCATGCCGCGCCATCGTGACAAGCTTGCCAAACGCAAGGTGCGCTACCTCACCGATGCCCACAGTGGCCCGCCGGACTGGATTATTGACCAGATCGGTTACGGCGCCTCTGCGTTTGGCGAGGAAAATCGCCAACCGGTAGTGCAGGGCTATCCATTGGTTGCCGGCGGGCACCGTGGAGTCTTGCGCCGAATCGGCAGTGGCTGGCAGCTTAATCAGATTGAGCCCGGCGATATTCTGGTGTTGGATGAATGTGATACGGGTTGGCTGCCCTGGTTATGTGTTGCGGGGGCTCTGGTGCTGGCCCACAAAGATCCACTGGATCCTGCGGTGTCGTTAGCGAAAGCACTGGCAATACCCACTATTTGGGGGGTCGACGACGCCATGCATTGCGTTGCCGATGGCGATGTTATGGAAATTGATGCAAATCAAGGCCGCCTCTTGCCATAGCTCGGCAGAATGACTGTTGGTTTAATCAGGGGGGCGGTTATGACAGAAACGCCAGAACAGGAGCGGCCTTTTGTTGCTCCCTGCAAAGCGCTGTCTGCAACGGCTCCGATTAAGTGGATGCGTAAGGGCTGGCAAGACATGCGTCAGGCGCCTCGGCAGAGTCTGGGCTATGGCGTGATTATGGTATTGATCAGCTATTTACTTACGGCGTTGACTTGGCGCTATGGCAATTTGGGTTTGTATTTGGGTCTGGTGTCCGGTTTTGTGTTTTTGGGCCCTTGGCTGGCGCTAACGCTGTACGCTATTAGCATGCGACTGGAGCGAGCTGATGCCGTTAGTTTGCGGGGCAGTCTGAATGATGCCCGTCGGCAAATTAGTGGTGCCATGGTCTTTGCGGTCATTCTGACGGTGGTGTTTTTGGTATGGGCGCGGGCGGCAACAGTGATCCATGTGTTTTTTCCGGAAACCGGTGATCCCATGGTGGAGGATCTGCTGGTTTTTCTTGCGGTGGGATCGACTGTTGGTGCGTTTTTTTGCGCTATTGTTTTTGCTGTTAGTGCCTTTTCATTGCCCATGCTGATGGAGCGCGATGTGGATACCGTAACCGCCATTGTCACTAGCGTGAATGCAGTGCTGCGTAATAAGCCGGCGATGTTGGTTTGGGCGCTGTTAATTGGCGCCTGCATCGTTATTGGTGCTTTGACAGCGTGGCTGGCCTTTGCGGTCCTGCTACCTGTTCTCGGCCATGCCACCTGGCATGGCTATCGGGAAACAATTGATGCATCTGAGTGGCCGCTGGCTAAATCAGAACCAGTCTGAGCTTTCACGGGTGTACCTGGATGACACCATGGTTGGCGTTCCTGTCGACTCAGGTCAGTTGTATCCCAGTAAATGCGGGATCATTCGCTCAATCTCTCTAACTTCAAGCCCTTTACGGGCGGCATAATCCTCGATCTGGTCCCGGCCAATTTTCCCGGTGCCGAAATAGCGCGCTTCCGGGTGCGAAAAATACCAACCCGATACGGATGATGCCGGGTACATGGCAAAACTTTCCGTTAGCGAAATGCCGATATTTTTTTCTGGTTCCAGCAACTTCCAGAGCAAGGCTTTTTCAGTATGATCCGGGCAGGCGGGATAACCCGGTGCCGGGCGAATACCACGATAGCGCTCTTTAATCATGTCCTCATTGGAAAGGTTCTCATCGCTACCATAGCCCCAGAACTCGCGGCGTACCCGCTCATGCATGCGCTCTGCAAATGCCTCAGCTAAACGATCCGCAAGGGCTTTAAGCATAATGCTGGAATAGTCATCATGGTCTTCGGCAAAGCGTTCCAGATGGCTCTCAATGCCGATACCCGCTGTAACAGCAAAGCCACCAAGCCAGTCTTGTTTGCCACTGGATTGGGGCGCAATAAAATCGCTGAGACAGTAATCCGGCTTTTCCACACCCTTGCGTTCCAGCTGTTGGCGTAAATGGTGCAGAGTGATCAGTGGTGCGCCGTCCTGATCCGTTAACAAGATATCGTCGACCAAACTGTTTGCTGGCCAGAAACCAATGACCGCACGGGCCGTTAGCCAGTTCTCATCAACAATCTTTTCGAGCATTTTTTGAGCATCCCGGTATAGCCGAGTGGCTTCTTTGCCGACGATCTCGTCTTCAAGAATGTTGGGGAATTTGCCAGCCAGTTCCCAAGACTGGAAAAAGGGAGTCCAGTCAATGCGGCGGGCAATATCTTTAAGCGGGTAGTCATCAAATACCCGGATGCCCTTGAGATTCGGCTCCGGTGGTTGGTAGCTGTCCCAGTCCCAGCGGAATGGATTCTTGCGTGCTTCAGTAATTGGGCTCAAAGAGCGGTTATCCTGTTGGCTCTTACGGCGCTCGCGGATGCTCTCATACTCTGCGGTAATGCCAGCCAGAAATTCCGGTTTCTGGGTGTCGCTTAGCAAGTGAGAGGCCACACCTACGGCCCGAGACGCATCGGCAACGTGAATTACCGGGCCATGGTAAGACGGGGCAATTTTCACCGCTGTATGAATGCGGCTGGTAGTCGCTCCGCCAATCATTAATGGCAGCTCAAAGCCAAGACGTTCCATCTCGCTGGCCACGTTAACCATTTCATCCAGCGATGGGGTGATCAACCCGGACAAGCCGATAATGTCCACATTCTCCGCTTTTGCCACATCAAGAATTTTTTCGCAGGGCACCATAACGCCCATATCGATAACTTCGTAACCATTGCACTGCAAGACAACGCCAACGATGTTTTTACCGATATCATGAACATCGCCTTTAACCGTGGCCATAAGAATGCGGCCGTGGGATTCATCCTGGGTGCCGAGCAGTTCTTTCTCCGCTTCCATGTAGGGCATCAGATAAGCCACGGCTTTTTTCATTACACGGGCTGACTTGACCACCTGAGGCAGGAACATCTTGCCTTCGCCAAAGAGGTCGCCAACCACATTCATACCGTCCATTAAAGGACCTTCAATAACATGAAGTGGTCGCTCTACCGTCAGTCGTGCAGCTTCCGTATCCTCTTCGACATAATCCGCAATACCCTTGATCAGAGCGTGCGCCAGCCGTTTTTCCACGGGCCATTCGCGCCAGCTGAGGTCTTCCTGACGCACGGTGCCGCCGCCGGTGCCGCGATATTTTTCGGCAATGTCCAGCATCCGCTCGGTGCCATCTTCCCGTCGGTTCATGACGATATCTTCGACGGCGTCTTTCAGTTCTGCGGGAATGTCTTCATAAATTGCCAGCTGCCCGGCATTGACGATCCCCATGTCCATTCCGGCGCGGATGGCATGGTATAAAAATACCGCATGGATCGCTTCGCGAACCGGTTCGTTGCCACGGAAAGAAAAGGAAACGTTGGAGACACCCCCGGAAATTAATGCATGGGGCAGGGTGGCTTTGATATCAGCCACCGCTTCGATAAAGTCTACAGCGTAGTTATTGTGTTCTTCGATGCCGGTGGCAATGGCGAAAATATTGGGGTCGAAAATAATATCTTCCGCTGGAAAACCGATTTCTTCGGTCAATAGCTTGTAGGCTCGAGAGCATATCTCGACCTTGCGCTCACGGGTATCGGCCTGACCCTGCTCGTCAAAAGCCATTACGATCACAGCGGCGCCATAGCGGCGCACCAGTCGAGCCTGTTCGAGAAATGCGGCTTCGCCTTCCTTCATGGAAATCGAATTAACGATGCCTTTACCCTGAATGCACTTGAGCCCGGCTTCAATGACCTCCCACTTGGATGAGTCGATCATGATGGGGACCCGGGATATTTCCGGCTCGGCGGCGATCAGGTTGAGAAAGCGAACCATGCAGTCTTTGGATTCGAGCAGGCCCTCATCCATATTGATATCGATGATCTGGGCACCAGCCTCCACCTGTTGGCGAGCTACATCCAGCGCCGTATCGTAGTCGCCGTCCTTGATCAGTCGCAGAAACCGTTTGGAGCCGGTGACATTAGTGCGCTCACCAACATTAACGAACAGCGACTCGCTATCAATAATCAGAGGTTCCAGACCGCTTAACCGGCAGGCTGGTTTGATGGTTGGCAGGCTTCTGGGAGGAAACGGTGCTACCGCATCGGCAATAGCTTTAATGTGCGCGGGTGTTGTGCCACAGCAGCCACCAATAAGATTCAGCCAGCCTTTTTCGGCCCAGCTGCGGATTTCTGCTGCCATGGCTTCCGGGGATTCGTCGTATTCGCCCATTTCATTAGGCAGGCCTGCGTTAGGATGGGCGGATACAAAGCCCTCGCTGATACGGGCAAGCTCCGCCATATAAGGTCGCAGTTCTTTAGCACCGAGCGCACAGTTGAGGCCTATGGTTATCGGTTGTACGTGGCGTAGCGAATGGTAGAAAGCTTCCGTTGTTTGTCCGGTCAAGGTTCGACCGGACGCATCAGTAATGGTCCCTGAAATCAGTACGGGAATATCCAGGCCATTGTCATCGCAGTATTTCATTACCGCAAAAGCGGCGGCTTTTGCATTGAGCGTATCGAAAATGGTTTCAATCAGAAGCAAGTCAGCTCCACCCTCCATAAGCCCGTCAATGGCTTCCAGGTAGGCTTCTACCAGTTCGTCAAAGTAGATATTGCGGAAGCCTGGATCATTAACGTCCGGGCTGATGCTGGCCGTGCGATTAGTGGGGCCAAGCACCCCGGCAACGAAGCGGGGGCGACTTGGGTCCGCAGCCATGGCTGCGTCAACGGCTTTGCGAGCGCACTGGGCTGCAGCCACGTTAAGCTCGCGGGCAAGCTCCTGCATGTCATAGTCGGCCATCGCGACGCGGGTGGCATTGAATGAGTTGGTTTCCAGAATATCAGCGCCCGCATCCAGATAGGCGCGGTGAATATCACTGATGATCTGGGGCTGAGTAATGCAGAGCAGGTCGTTGTTACCCTTGAGATCGCTGGGCCAGTCGGCAAAGCGCTCTCCTCGATAGGCGGCCTCGTCAAAGCGATACTCCTGGATCATGGTTCCCATGCCACCGTCAAGAATCAGGATCCGCTCGCGAAGCAGCTGGTCGAGGCGGGCACGGATGGACTGGGTCATGATGTCTCCGAAGGCTGAGTCTAAAAAAGACAGGGGCTAAAAACAGCCGCATATTATAGACAGATTGCGCCCCGTCTGTGGCAAAACAGGGCAGTGAATACGGTATACTTCCGCGACTTATGGAGGTTCGTATGCGTGTCACACTGATTACCCTGTTTCTTCTCGCTATTTTCACGCTGTTATGGCGGATTCTGCCCCACGGCTGGAATATGACCCCCGTTATGGCGTTGGCACTGTTTGCCGGAGCCCGTACGGCTTCACCGACTCTGAGCTATGCTTTTCCGATGGCGGCGTTGCTGCTGTCCGACCTGATACTGGGGTTTCACGACACCATGCTGTTTGTCTATGGCGCAGTGGCACTGATGGTACTGGTTGGTCGGCTGATGGGCCCCTCAGCAGGGTTGCTAACGCATATCGGTGCCTCTCTAGCTGGCTCAGCACTGTTTTTTGTGATTACCAACGCTGGGGTGTGGCTTGTGGGGGGGCTCTACCCGCAGACCCTTGAGGGTTTGGTCAGCTGCTTTGTGATGGCGATTCCGTTCTTTTGGAAAACTCTGGCGGGCGACCTGTTCTTTGTCAGCCTGTTCTTTGTAGTATTTCATCTGGTCCAGCAGACCGTCTTGGATGGGTTTGGTCGTTTTCGGCGGATCTGAGCAAAGTATTTTACTTGAAGGGATTGGCCCTTCCGGTTTCATGATGGAGAGTGACTTTTATGGATGCCATGATCGAGCAGCTTACCCAGTTTACTTCTGACAACATTATTCCTTTTGGTTACAACCTGATTGCAGCGCTGGTTATTTTCATTGTTGGTAAATGGCTTGCCAGTCGTGTGGGCAATAGTGTCGATGCTGTTCTGAGCAAAAAACTGGATCCTACGGTATCCCGTTTTGTCGGTAATCTGGCGAATATTGCGCTGCTGGCCGTTGTTGTTATTGCAGCGCTCGACCGCCTTGGTCTGGAAACTACATCTCTGATTGCCATTGTCGGTGCCGCAGGTCTTGCAGTTGGTCTGGCTCTGAAGGACTCTCTGGGTAATTTCGCTTCCGGTGTCATGCTTATTGTATTTCGACCGTTCAAAGTAGGTGATTTTGTCGAAGCGGGAGGGGCAATGGGCGTGGTTCGGGAAATCCGCATTTTTGCGACGATTTTCACGACGGGTGATAACAAGGTAATCAGTGTCCCGAATGGCTCTATTATGGGCGGCAACATTATCAACTATTCGCAAATGCCTACGCGCCGTGTGGATATGACCGTTGGTGTTGGCTACGGCAGCGACCTTGGCAAAGTTAAAACGGTGCTTAAGGATATTTTGGTTGCAGACGAGCGAGTGTTAAAAGATCCGGCACCTGTGGTGGCGGTGATGGAGCTGGGCGACAGCTCTGTCAATCTGGTGGTTCGCCCCTGGGTGAATTCCGCCGATTACTGGGCCGTTCTCTGGGATACCACAGAGACCATCAAGCGGCGATTTGATGAAGAGGGCATTGAAATTCCATTCCCACAGATGGATCTTCACCTTTCCAAGCCCGAATAACAGGAGACTGAAAATGCGTAAAACCCTGATTGCGGCAAGCTGTGCCGCTATTATCGCATCTCCGGCCTGGGCCGAAGATGCAGCCGAGACGGATCGTGGCTGGAAGGGCGAGGTTGAAGCCGCCTATTTGATGAAGCGGGGGAATAGCCGTTCGGATACCGTTATTGGTAAAGCCAATGCAGAAAAAGACACGCTATGGTGGCGACACACCGCCAAAATAGAAGGCGCCAACGAAGAAACTCGTAATGCGGCTACCGGAGCTGATGAGCGCTCTGCGGAGCGCTACTTTCTCTCCTATAAGCTGGATCGTAAGTTTGGAGAAGACTCTCCGACCTACCTCTTTAACATTGCAACCTATGACAAAGACCGTTTTTCCGGTTTCCACTATCAGGCTAGCTATGCGCTGGGTCTTGGGCAACGTTGGCTGACAGGGCCGGTTCACACACTGGATACCGAAGCCGGTCCGGGTTATCGGGCGGTCTGCCTGGAGCCTGAAAGCTCCTACTCTGATTGCGCTGCCAAAGAGGAAGACGCCATCCTGCGTTTGGCGTTGAACTATGGGTGGAAAATCAGTGAAACAGCTCAGTTTAGTGAGTCTATAACCACAGAGGTCGGTGACGATGTAACCACGACTCGTGCGGAAACCTCACTCACCTCGCAAATCAATGGGCGCCTTGCATTGCGTTTGAGTCATTTGCTTAAGCACACCTCGGAAGTGCCGGCGGGAAGCAAGAAGTCTGATCAGGAAGTATCGGTATCTATAGTCTACAAATTCTGAGCGCTTGTCGTTGACTGCTTGCGATCAAAGCCGTTTTGAAGGCAATAAAAAACCCGCGTAAGCGGGTTTTTTATTGCCTTCTATTTTCAGGCTTCTTTCAGCGCAGTGGAAATATCAATGATGGCCTGTTTTCCGTCACCGAATAACATCAAGGTATTGTCCTTGGCGAATAACGGATTGGGCAGGCCTGCAAACCCGGAGGATAGCGAGCGCTTCACCACAACAACCGTACGCGCTTTATCAACGTTCAGAATAGGCATGCCATAAATTGGGCTGCCCTTGTCTTCGCGAGCGAGAGGGTTGGTTACATCATTCGCACCAATAACAATGGCTACGTCAGTTTGTTCAAACGTCGGGTTAATGGTGTCCATGTCCTTGAGTTTGTCATAGGACACTTCGGCTTCGGCAAGCAATACGTTCATATGGCCCGGCATCCGCCCGGCTACCGGGTGAATTGCATACTCCACTTCTGTGCCACGCTTTTCCAATGTATCCGCCAGCTCACGCACAGCATGCTGCGCCTGAGCCATTGCCATGCCAAAACCGGGCACGATAACAACACGCTGTGCGGTTTCAAGAATCATCGCCACTTCGTCTGCAGAGGAGGACTTAACCTTGCCCTGATAGACTTCATCATCGCTCATGCTGGAGCCGGCTTCTGCCATAACCCCGAACAAGACGTTGGTTAGCGAGCGGTTCATTGCTTTACACATGATTTGAGTAAGAATCAGGCCGGACGCACCTACCAGCGAACCAGTGATAATCAAAGCGCTGTTGCCAGTGACAAAACCGGCAGCTGAGGCGGCAACACCAGAGTAGGAGTTAAGCAACGCGATGACCACTGGCATATCGGCACCACCAATCGGCAGTACTAGCATTAAGCCGAGTAGGGCCGCGGCCACCACTAATGCCCAGAACACCATCTGATTGCCAGGTTCTACAACGAGGTAGCCGATAGCGCACAGCGAGCCAAGCAATAACAGGGCGTTAACGAATTTCATGCCGGCAAAGCCGATGGATTTACCGCTGATTAACTCCTGTAGCTTGGCAAATGCAACCATAGAGCCGGTAAGAGTTACGGCGCCAATCAGCACTGCTGCGCCGGTGCTAATCAAGGCAACAGCACCGGACAAGCCGCCAAGATAACCTGCCGTGGCAACGGCAAAAGAAGCGCCGCCACCAAAGCCGTTAAGCAGCGCAATCATTTGCGGCATGGATGTCATCTGCACCCGGATGGCCATGATGGCGCCAATTAGGCCGCCAATGACCAAGCCAGCGATAATAACTTCATAGCCAACAATGTCTCGATGAAACAGCGTTACGACACACGCAATCAGCATGCCGCTTGCGGCCATCTGGTTACCACGAACAGCCGTTCGCGGTTTGGTAAGACCCTTGATGCCGAATACAAACAGCGATGCGGCAATCAGGTATGCGATATTGAGCCAGTGATCTGCAAGATGCATGGATTACTTCCTCTTGAACATTGCCAGCATGCGGTTGGTGACCATAAAGCCACCGACCACATTGATGGTGGCAAGGACCACCGCGATAAAGCCAAAAATCTGGACCATGATGCTGTTGCCGTCACCGGCAGCAATCAGCGCACCCACTAGAGTGATACCGGAAATCGCATTCGATCCCGACATCAGAGGGGTGTGCAGTGTTGGCGGCACTTTGGTAATCAGCTCAACGCCAAGGAAGATGGCGAGAACAAAGAGCGTCAGCATGGCAATAAAATCCATCTGATGGTCCTCCTCAGGCGGTGGGTTCAGCGGCAGCTTGCGGGGCAAGCGGCGGCAGGTTGAGCAGCTCGCGCATACGCGTCTGCGGGACGTCGCCCTGGTGGGCAACAACAGTGTTCTGGAAAATCTCATCTTCCATATCAAGGTTGAGCTTGCCGTCACGATCGATCATGAGGTTCAGCAGGTTTTCCATGTTTTTGCCATACATCTGGCTGGCATGGAACGCTACGGAAGCAGGCACATTAATCGGGCCCATGATGGTGACACCATGCTCAACGATGGTTTCTCCAGCGCGGGTCAGCTCGCAGTTACCACCACGCTCGGCGGCGAGATCCACAATGACAGAGCCTGGCTTCATAGCCTTGACCATATCAGCTGTTACCAGAACAGGGGACTTGGCACCTGGAATGGCGGCGGTGGTAATAATAACGTCCATCTGGCGAACCACATCGGTCATCAGTTCGCGTTGACGCTTGAGGAAGTCTTCGCCCTGGGCCTTGGCATAACCCCCAGCGCCTTCGGCAGCAGCGGTATCCAGATCCAGCTCCACCGGTTTGGCACCCACCGACAGAATTTGCTCACGAGCTGCCGGACGCACATCGTAGGCTTCAACAATGCCGCCCAGACGTTTGGCAGTAGAGCAAGCCTGCAGGCCAGCGACACCAACACCCATGATCAGTACACGAGAGGCGTTCATGGTGCCCGCCGCGGTCATATTCATGGGAAACATCTTGTTGCTGGTGGTGGCGGCCATTAACACCGCTTTATAGCCAGCGATCATCGCCATGGAGGAGAGGACGTCCATGGCCTGAGCCCGGGTGATGCGCGGAACCAGCTCCAGAGCCACGCCGGTGACGCTGCGATCCGCCAGGGTTTTTGCAAATGCGGGGTTGCCTAACGGGTCCATCGTGCCGACGACGATTTGATCCGCTTTGAAGGCGTCAAGATCGGCTGCGCCATGCTCGCCGCTGCTACCCGGGGTTTGAACTTGAAGGACAATATTGGCCTCAGCAAACACCTGATCCCGGCCGACAAGCTCAGCGCCCGCGGTGCTGTAATCAGCATCAGCATAGCCTGCGGCGGTACCTGCGCCATGCTCAACCAAAACCCGCATGTCGGGCTTCTTCATCATTGCGGCCACATTGGCCGGGGTGAATGCCACCCGGGTTTCCCCTGGGCAAGTCTCTTTCGGAATACCGATGATCACCTGCGCTACCCCCGTTCGGTTCGCTGGTTGTCCAAAAAACGCTCCGGAATTTGCCGGAACAGTCAGTTTTTTGTGCCTGCTTTGCGCTGATTATCGGGGTCGATAACCGCCCCGGAAAGGGGCAGCGCTGCGGCAGGGTGCCAACCTTAATGGCGCCATAGCCAAGATGGCAAATAGGAAACGCCTTTTGGCCCTATAATCGGTCAATAAATGAGCGAAAATGCCTTATTTAAGACAAACATCAGCCTTTTTTCTGGCTACCAGAGCCTGATCCTCGGCTTCCCTCATTGCCAGAAAGGGTTCAAGAATAGTGTTCCCTCGAACCTCTGCCTCAATAACATGAAGGAAGGTATAGGCCCCCAGCAGTTTGCGCGCCAGAAAGATAAACTCCTTGGGTGGCACATCAAAGTGCACCGACAGAGCGTTGCGGCTGGCGCGAGCCACCATGCGTGAAGGTAGGTCGCTTTTGCCCCACAGATATTCGCCGCGCTCATTGACGACATTGGCCGGCGGAGGGTGCCGCTCCGGGTCCTGCAGTACTTCAACGGCCTCAAAGCACAGGCTGGCAAAATCTTCCAATAACCGATCCGGGGCTCCCTGGGCAAGAAAGCCCAGAGCGAACAGGGCGTCGATAATTCGCTCCTTATCATGATGCCAGGCACCCCGAATCATCTCCCGGCCAGGCCCCAGTGTGGCATCGCTGAAGTCGCGGATAGCGCCGAAATCCAGTAACACGATTTGATCATCGCCGCCTTCGCGGTCAATGCGTAACAAATAGTTCCCGAAGTTTGGATCCGTCTGCATTTTGTTCCATTCGAAGACTTCATGGCAGCACAGCTCCATGATGGCTCGCCCGATAAAATTCCGACGGCCCTGACTCAATTCCAGTACGGCGGGGTCGTTTACATTGATGCCGTGCTCGAAGGTCATACAGAGAATATTATCGGTGCAGTAGCGAGGAACCACTTCCGGGACAACGAATCTTGGGTCGTCGGCTAGTAGCTTGCGAAAATGAGTTGTTGTTGCGGCCTCCAAATCGTAGTCCACTTCACGACCCAGCATTTCGCGCACTTCGTCAAGCCACTCGTTAAACTGTTCGGTGATGGGAACCAGCCGACTAAGGCGTAGCAGTTGCACAATAGCCCGGAGATCCGACTCAATGGCCGCGGCAACGCCGGGATACTGAATTTTGAGCACCAGCTCGCGGCCATCCGTTTTACAGCGTGCCCGATGTACCTGGCCTAATGAGGCCGCACCAAGAGGCTCTGGATCAATTTCAAGTTCGCTTAGGCGCAGTTCACCGAGTTGTCGAATAAGATGTTTTTCTATGGCGTCCCAGTGAAGTGCGGTGGTGTTGTTCTCAAGCGTATGTAGTGCGGCAGTCACTTCATCCGGTAAAAAATGCTCACCAAACAGGGCCATCATCTGGCCGATTTTGACAACGGAGCCTTTCAGCTTGCCCAGCTCCTCGGCTAACTCATGCGCCTGACGGGAAAGAATAGCGCTGCGCATTCCTGCGCGCTTGTCGGCGCTGGCAAAGAGGGTACCAGCGGTCAAGGTCGCATAGCGAGCGCCTGCCATAAAGCCGGCGCGGGCCATGGAGAAGCGTCTCTCGAAAGCTCCGGTTTTAACGCGCTTGACAGTTTTTCGACTCATTCCAGAGGGGCTCCGATGGTCTGATCGCTGACGGGGAGGGCATTCTAGCCTGAAACTTTCGCTATTGCCTGCTATGCCCCGGCCCAGCTGACACGGAGGGCGGTCTTTTCGGCGGTTCACCTTTTCGTAGGCCCATTCGGGCGGCATAATCCTTCCGCGATAAGGGATCGATGGCAGCATGAGGACGTTTAGTAATGGCTCGTACCTGGGTATTGATGCGGGGACTGATCAGAGAGCAGCGTCACTGGGAGGGTTTCGGCCAACAGTTGGCGGCGGTCTTCCCGGATGACCGGATTGTAATGGTTGATTTGCCGGGCAATGGCAGCGCTCACCGACAGGCCAGCCCAACGCGTATTGAAGCAATGGTTGCGGCAGTAAGGACAGACCTGAGCCAACGTGGCCTGCGACCGCCATTTCATGTGCTGGCACTGTCACTCGGTGGCATGGTTGCCATCAACTGGATGTCCGAGTACCCCGGTGAGGTGGCCGCCGCCGCTTTGCTCAACAGCAGCGTGTCCCGCTTCAGTCCATTCTGGCATCGGCTCCAGCCTGATAATTACGGCACCATCATTAAAAAGGGATTATTGGCAAAAACCCCTTTAATTCGTGAGCAGGCGGTATTGTCGATGACGACAAATCTGCTTTCGGAATCGCAGCGTGCAGAGATTGCCAGACGTTGGTGCGGTTATGCGGTGGATGCCCCTGTGAGTCGCCGTAATGCATTGCGCCAGTTATGGGCTGCGGCTCGCTTCAAGGCACCGATTCGCCTGCCATCAGGAGCTCCTGTGTTGATTATCGCCGGTGGCGAGGATCGGATGGTGAACCCGGCCTGCTCCAGAGCCATGGCAAGGGGATGGGGAGTCTCTCTAAAGCTTCATCCGGCGGCGGGGCATGATATTACCCTTGATGCCGGTGACTGGGTTGCTGACACGCTAAGAGACTGGCTTGAGCCAGAGACGGTTATCGCTGAAGAATAATAACCGTCTCTGAGCCCCGGAAAACTGGCGGTTGTCAGGCCGCAGGGTCCAGTACCACCAGCTGTTTGCGGCTGATCATGCGGATCAGGTCAGCCAGCACCCGGCCACTTTCATCCAGATAGGGGTCTTTCTCGTTGCTGTCTTCGCCGGCCATACGGGCAGCAATCAAAGCTTCTTCCTGTTCCTTGAGAGCTTTAATGCTATCAAGCGCCTCCAGACCCCGAGCGGCCCTCAGGCGGTTCTCCGCAGCCAGCCTGGCTTTATCGACGTCATCTTGATCCTGTTTCCTCTGGGCTTCGTTGAGGCTGATTTCCTTGCGCTCACGCAGCAGGGTTAGCAGAGCAAGACGTTCGCCAATGTAATGGAACTCCGGGTCCTGTTTGATTCGTTGGTCCCGCTTTCTCTTCAGCGGCTCAATGTAAGCCGTGAGGTCTGCCGCCGCCTTGAAGCTGGCAGCGTTGATTTGATCCCAGGGCAGGGCATTACTTTGCGCGCTCTCTCCGATTTCGGTTTTATCAATCAGGAATGGCAGCGAGATATCCGGAACGACGCCGCGGTGTTGGTTGCTGCCACCGGATACCCGATAGAACTTGGCTTGGGTCATTTTCAACTGACCATGATTCAAGGGGATCAGGGTCTGCACCGTGCCCTTGCCAAAGGTTTCATCACCAATAATCAAGGCTCGGCCATAGTCTTGCATTGCCCCCGCAAAAATTTCAGAGGCCGAAGCGCTGTGGCGGTTGACCAGCACCGCCAAAGGGCCCTCAAAGAGCTGACCTGGAAACTGGTCCGGCTCAACAATGACGCGCCCTCGCGCATCACGCACCTGGACGGTGGGGCCACGATCGATAAACAGGGAAACCAGCTGGGTGGCCTCCTGCAGGGCACCACCACCATTATCACGAAGATCGACTATCAAGCCATCAACATCCTGCTCCTGCAGGGACAGTAGCAGCTGGGCAACATCTCGAGTGGTACTGGTGTAGTCCGGGTCACCACGATGCATGGCTTCAAAGTCGAGATAGAAGGTTGGAATGGTGATCACGCCAATACGCAGCTCATGCTCCCCGCTAGGAATGGTTAACACATCACTTTTTGCAGCTTGATCTTCCAAAACTACCTTGTTGCGTGTGA
>PGZG01000247.1 GCA_002840115.1 Gammaproteobacteria bacterium HGW-Gammaproteobacteria-14
CCCGCCGTATTATCCGTACCTGTCGCCACCATGGCATTGAAACCGTCGCGGTTTATTCCGACGCCGATGTCAGTCTGCCCCATGTGCGCGAAGCAGATCTCGCCATACGACTAGGACCGCCACCCGCACGGGAGAGCTATCTCGACATCCATAAAGTCATTGCCGCCGCCATCGAAAGCGGCGCCGATGCGATACACCCAGGCTATGGGTTTCTATCCGAAAACACAGTGTTTGCCGCCGCCTGCGCCAAGGCCGGCATTATTTTTGTTGGTCCTCCGGCAAAAGCCATTGAGCTGATGGGCGACAAATCTGCCGCCCGCACCCTGATGGCAGAAAGCGGCGTACCTGTACTGCCTGGCTGTGATCAGGACATTCGTGATGATGCACGTCTGTTGGAAGAAGCACGACGAATAGGCTTTCCATTGCTCGTCAAAGCAGTAGCCGGTGGCGGCGGCAAGGGTATGCGCGTTGTTGCCGGGGAAAACGACTTTATCGAAGCACTGCATGCCGCTCGGCGTGAAGCAAAAGCCGCCTTTGGTGATGATCGGGTACTACTGGAGCGCTATCTTTCTAGCGCTCGTCATATTGAGGTTCAAGTATTTGCCGACCAACAGGGAAATACCATTCACCTGTTCGAGCGGGACTGCTCGGTGCAACGTCGCCATCAAAAAGTCATTGAGGAGGCTCCCGCTCCGGGACTCACAGAGGCGCAACGCACAGCTCTCGGTGAAGCAGCAGTGCAGGCTGCCAAAGCAATTCATTATGTGGGCGCAGGCACCGTGGAGTTTCTCTTTGCTGACGGCCACTTCTATTTTATGGAAATGAATACCCGCTTGCAGGTAGAGCATCCCGTCACCGAAATGATTACCGGTGAAGATCTGGTTTTGTGGCAATTACAGGTGGCCGCAGGCCAACCACTGCCGAAGCAACAACACGAGCTTCATATCCAGGGCGCCGCCATGGAGGTTCGTATCTATGCCGAAGATCCATGGCAAAATTTTATGCCCTCCTCGGGCCTGTTAAGCACCGTCAAATGGCCTCATCAGCATGCCCGGGTTGATACCGGTTATGAACAGGGCGACCGGGTAGAATCTTTTTACGACCCGATGATTGCCAAAATCATTTGTCATGGAAGCGACCGCAGTGCGGCGCGGGAACAACTGATGAATGCCCTATCCGAAACCTTGATCGAAGGCATTCATCACAATGGCGGCTTTTTACGTCGGGTACTCGCCAGCGAAGCCTTTGCACAATCGCGGCTCGACACCCGACTGTTAGAGCAGCATCCGTCATTAATGGAAAAGCCGGATCTCGACAGAACGATGGTCGCTCTCGCTGCCGCCCTTGCCCTACTACCAGAACAGACCGCACAGGCTGACCCCTGGCTTGCTCTCAATGGCTGGCGCCCTTTTGGCAAACAACATCAGCAACTCACACTGAGTCTGGTGGACGACTCCATCACAGTGACTTTTGAAACTGATAACGGTCAGCACTATGCCCGCGTCGATGAAACAAAGAAGTCCCTGCATTGGCACAAAACAGAAAACCAGCTCAGCCTGGCTTGGGGCAAGCAAACCTTGAAAGCAAGCTTCCAGTGTGCTGCTGGGCAAGTGGCCCTGAATATTGCCGGCGAAACCCTGATTATTCGCCTGCAGGATGCTAGCCGTGCACAACAGGGACATGGCAGCCGTCATGCTCCCTTTGCAGCCCCCATGAGCGGCACTATCGTTGCGCTACATGTTGAACCGGGAGCCACAGTCACAACCGGCACCGCAGTGATCACCATGGAGGCCATGAAAATGGAGCACACCCTGCGCGCGCCCGGCGATGGAACTATCAAAGAACTATTCGCCGCCGTTGGTGAACAAGTTGCCGAAGGCACTCTGCTCGCCGACTTTGAAAAACGGCAAGAATAACCCGGTCCGCCGCAGGATTGCCGAGAAGCTGATGGCTTTGGAGAAATGGTTAATGAACGATAACACCGCCCTGTGGACACCCTCCCAAGAGCGCAGGGAAGCCAGCCGCATGCAGGCATTTATTCATGCAGTTAATGCTCGTTATGACGATGCCATAGAGAACTATAGCGAATTGCATCACTGGTCCGTCAGCAAACCGGAAGCATTCTGGTCGCTCATCTGGGAATTTTGTGGCATTCAGGGAGATGGGCCGGGTGACACCCTGCCGCAGAAACAAAAACGGTTTCAGGATTACCAATGGTTTCCCGGCGCACAATTGAATTTCGCCGAAAACCTGCTGACCTTGTTCATGTTCTATGA